>JANPKF010000103.1:0-3415 GCA_031425895.1 Caulobacteraceae bacterium
CGAAGGCCTCGGGGAGCGGCATGGGCAGGAGGACAGAGGCGATGCGGGCGGTCACGATCCTTCTCCCGCTCGTCGGGAGAAGGAACGCGGGGAGCGTACAGTGCGGGCGTGGGAGTCAACGCCCGACCCATCTCTACGGACGCCCCGACCATGCAGCTCTTCCTCGACACCACCGACACCGCCGTGCTGGCGGACCTGGTCAAGACCGGTCTTGTGGACGGGGTCACCACCAATCCCACGCTGATCGCCAAGTCGGGTCGTCCCATGGCGGAGGTCATCGCCGAGATTTGCGGTCTCGTCGAGGGGCCTGTCAGCGCCGAGGCGGTGGCCACCGACGCCGAGACCATGATCAAGGAAGGCCGCAAGCTGGCCGACATCGCCGGCAATGTGGTGGTCAAGCTGCCGCTGACCCGCGACGGGCTGATCGCCTGCGCCGCCTTTGCGGCCGACGGCATCGCCACCAATGTCACCCTGTGCTTCTCGGTGGCCCAGGCGCTGCTGGCCGCCAAGGCCGGCGCCACCTACGTCTCGCCCTTCGTCGGGCGGCTGGACGACCACGGGGCCGACGGCTGCGCCCTGATCGGCGATATCCGCACGGTCTATGACAACTACGGCTTCGATACCGAGATCCTGGCCGCCTCGGTGCGCACCGCCGATCACGTGGCCCGCTGCGCCGAGCTGGGGGCCGATTGCGCCACCCTGCCGCCGAACGTCTTCGAGGCCCTCTTCAAGCACCCCTTAACCGACAAGGGTCTAGAAGCCTTCCTGAGCGACTGGGCCAAGACGGGCCAGACTATCCTCTAGGCCCAACGGGCCTAGATTCCTTAGTTAGAGCATGCCCGGGCGGGCGAACCGCATACACTTCGCCCTGGCATGCTCCCGAAGAGAGCGAACAGGCATGTCGGACGGGGCGCGGATCAAGACACTCGATACGGCGCCCGACCTGGCGGCCCTGCGCGACCTGATCCGCGAGAACGGCGCCCTGCTGCGTAACGACCCCGAGCTGCTGGCTGATCTCGGCCTGCGGCTCGACGCGGCCAACCTGGTCGATTTCGGGCCGGTGGCGCTGGCCCGGGTGGCGGCGACGGCGAAGCGCGAATCGAAGGCCCGGCGGATGCTGGAGGCCACGGCCCGCGCCAACTTCTCGGCCCAGGCCCAGACCCATGCGGCGGTCATCGACCTCCTGGAAGCCCGCAACCATTCCGACCTCGTGCGCCGGATGGACGAGGTCGCGACCCTGCGATTCGGTCTGATCGGCGCGGCGGTGGCGCTGGAGGGACCGATGCGGGTTCCGGCCGGCTGGTATCCGCTGGTCGAGGGTCAGGTGGACCTGATTCTGGGGCCGCAGAAGCTGAACCGCATGGGCTTCCACGCGCCGGCGCTGGGCCTGTTCGGCGACAAGGCGGCTAACGTGAAATCCATGGCCATGGTCCGCCTGGCCATCTGGGAGCCGGCGCGGCAGGGCGTGCTGGCCTTCGGCTCGCCGGAGCCGGAAGGCTTCACCAAGGACATGGGCCACGAGCTGGTCGACTTCCTCGGCCGGGTGTTCGAGCGCACCGCCGAGCGCTGGCCGGTTCTGTGACGGCGGATCAGGAGTCTCTGCCTGGCGCGCCTTCCGGGCGCCGAACCGCAGACACTTCGGCTGAAGGCGCGCTCGAAACCTGGATCACCCATCTGGCTGCCGAACGGCGCGCCTCGCCCCGAACGCTTGAAGCCTATCGCGCCGGCGCGAGCTCCTACCTGATCTTTCTCGCCCGCCATCGCGGTGAAGCAATCACCGTCGAGGCGCTGGGCAACGTCACCGCCGCCGAGGTCCGCGCCTGGCTGGCCGACAAGCGCGAGCGGGCCGACGGCAGGCAGCTGGCCGCCCGTTCGCTGTCGCAGGCCCTGTCGGCGGTGCGCAGCTTTCATGGTTTCGTCGACCGGCGGATGGGCGTCCCCTGCCCCGGCCTGGCCCTGGTGCGGGGCCCCAAGGTGCGGCCCGGCGCGCCGCGACCGGTCAGCGAGGACCAGGCGCGCGGCCTGCTCATCGAGGCCGGGGCCGATCCGGATCGCGATGCCTGGGAAGGCCTGCGCGACCAGGCGGTGCTGACCCTGCTCTACGGCTGCGGCCTGCGGATCTCCGAGGCGCTGAGCCTGACCCGGGGCGACGCGCCCTTGGCCGAGTCGATCCGCATCACCGGCAAGGGGGGCAAAACCCGCATCGTGCCGGTGCTGCCTGTGGTTCGTGAAGCGGTCGAGGCCTACCTCGCCGCCCTGCCTTGGCCCACCGAACGCACCGACCCATTGTTCATCGCCAAGCGCGGCGGCGCCCTGTCGCCGCGCCATGTGCAGGCGGCGATGCAACTGCTGCGCGGACGCCTCGGCCTGCCCGACCGCGCCACGCCGCACGCCCTGCGCCACAGCTTCGCCACCCATCTGCTCGGGGCCGGCGCCGATCTGCGCGTCATCCAGGAGCTGCTCGGCCACGCCAGTCTGTCGACGACGCAACGCTACACGCAGGTCGACGCGGCGGGGCTGCTGGCCGCCTATTCGGCAGCCCATCCGCACGCCTAAAGCGGTAGCGGCAGTCCCAGGACGATCCAGCCCAGCGCCACGACGGCCTGGAACACGACCACCATCCAGAATTTTGTCCGGAAGGGCTGTTTGCGGGTCTTGTGGCGGAAGAGTTGCTGAGCCGCAAAGGCTGCGGGGCTGCCGCCGAGCAGGCTGACCAGCAGCAGAGTGTCCTCGGCCGTTCGCGGGCGCCCCTGAACAGCGGCCCGCTTGTCGGCGGCAAACAGCCAGAAAGCCAGAAGGTTGGCGAGGACCAGCCAGGCGAGCAGGATCAACATCGGCAGACCTTGGGTCGGCCGGCTTAAGGTCCGGTGACTGTCTCGCTGATCAGGCCGCGCAGGCCTTGCGCAAGACGGCGATGCGGCTCGCCATGGCCTGGGCGTCCTCCGGGCTGTCGAACGGCATCACATGGGTCGCCGCGCTCCCCGTCCTGCGTTGCAGGACACCGGAGGTGATGCAGGACGTCCCGTCGCTGCAGGTCATCGTCAGGCCGGGGCCCGAAGGGGTGATCTCGACATCGGCCAATGAGGCCGACCACCAGCCGTTGATCGCGTTACGGCCATGGGCGTGTCGGATCGCCTGGCAATCGACTTTCACATGGTGATAGGCGGGCGTTTTCGGCCCACCGTTCCAGCTGTCGATCACGGTCGCGGAAGGCTCGGCGAACCCGCACAACAGCGCCGCGGCGCCGATCATTGTCAGTCGAACCATCGCGTCCCCCTCTTGATGCGGTCATCAGGCCGCCAGGCTGATGAATACGGTCTGAACCGGGTGACTGTCCCTCGCGGCCTAACGGTCACCATGCACCTTTAGGGCTCCAGAGGCGCGAGCGGTCCGCCTCCCGGTCCGTCGCTGATGC
>JANPKF010000104.1:0-8977 GCA_031425895.1 Caulobacteraceae bacterium
AAGCCCATGATGTTGACGCCGCGTTGACCCAGCGCCGGCCCGATGGGCGGGGAGGGGGTAGCGGAGCCGGCTTTCACCTGCAGCTTGATGTAGCCCAGAATCTTCTTGGCCATGGTTTCTCCTATGCCGGTGGGACCGGCGGTTGTGAGCCGTGGTGCGGGCTTGGCGTCCCTCCCACGGATTTGATTCCGCGCCGTCAGGCGCGAAAGCCGCGCTGGTTACAGCGCGGGGGCCGGCTCTGTAGCAGGATGGGGCCGGTGATGCAAACGACGGTCAGCGGTCCGGCGGTGGGTCCCAGTTGCCGATGGCGTGACAGGTCTTCATCGCGCCGCGGAAGCCGTCGCGATCCGTGACGCGGTCGATGTAGGCCTGCTCCGGCGGCGTGAGCACCGTCACCCCCTGCCGCCTTGCCCAGAGCAGCGCATAGGCCACGGAGATGTCGGCGGCGGTGAAGGCCTCGCCGGCCATGTAGGGCGCCTGTTCGAGTTGGCGGGCGACCAGCCGACGACGGCTCTGAACGGTTTCCAGAGCCAGCTTGCCGGTCCAGTCGTCCCTGGCGCCCTCGGGGCCGAAGGCGCCGCCGGCCCAGGCGAAGAAGGCGGGGCCCATCAGACCGGCCTCGCCCAGGTGCAGGAACTGCAGCCAGGCGCCATAGGCGGGATCGGTCGGCTCGACCGACAGCGGCGAGGGGCCATGGCGGCCCAGCAGGTACTGAAGGATGGCCACGGACTCGACGATGACCTCATCGCCGTCCTGCAGGGCCGGGATGAAGCCGCCGGGGTTGATGGCCATGAACTCGGGATCGCTTTCGGCGCCCTTGAGCAGGTCGACGTCCCGCAGGCGGTAGGAGAGGCCCATCTCCTCGAGCAGCCAGATGACCCGAAAGCCCCTGCCCTCGCCCCAGACGGTGATCATATTCGCGGCCTCGCTATGTGTCGGGCATGGAAAAGGGCAGACCTGCCGAAGCCGGTGCTGCCCTCATCCGACCCCGCTCTGCGGGGCCACCTTCTCCCGGCACGCGGGAGAAGGGAAGCTTACGAGACCTTCTCGACCTGGCTGTATTCCAGCTCGACCGGGGTGGCGCGGCCGAAGATCGAGACGGCCACGTGCAGGCGGGCGCGTTCCTCGTCGACCTGCTCCACGGAGCCGTTGAAGCTGGCGAAGGGGCCGTCGGTGACGCGGACCTGCTCGCCGATCTCGAAGGAGATGGTGGGCTTGGGACGCTCGGCGCCCTCGGCGGCGACGCCGATGATGCGCTCGACTTCCTTTTCGGAGACCGGCATCGGCTTGGAGCCGCTGCCCAGGAAGCCGGTGACCTTCGGGGTGTTCTTGATGAGGTGGTAGGCCTCGTCGGTCATTTCCATCTTCACCAGCACATAGCCGGGGAAGAACTTGCGCTCGGCGTTGACCTTGCGGCCACGGCGGATCTCGACGACGTCCTCGGTCGGAACCAGGATGTCGGTGAACAGCTCGTCCAGACCCTGGGCGCGCGCCTGGTCGAGGATCGATTCCTTCACCTTCTTCTCGAAGTTCGAGTAGGCGTGGACGATGTACCACTTGTGACGCGGGTTCGCGGGACGCTCAGTTTGGGTGTCGGTCATCGGGCGGTTCCGCTCACGAGTTCAAGAACGATGCGCACGCCGTTGGAGAGCATCCAGTCGACCAGCAGGAAGAACAGCGCCGCCATGATCACCATGATGAACACCATCACCGAGGTGATCCAGGTTTCCTTCCAGGTGGTCCAGGTGATCTTGCGCATCTCGGCGCGGACCTGGCGGAAGAATTCCGGAATGCTGACCTTCGGCTTCTTCGGTTCAGCGGGAACGCTGCCAGCGGGCGCGGCGACGACCGCGGCGCTCTTGGCGGCGCGGGACTTCATCGCGGCGAGGTTGCCAGGTTTCTTGGCCATGGACGGTCTTGAAACTCGAATCTTCTAGTTGAGACGGCCCGAAGGCCGGGACCGTCTGTAAGGATGGCACGAGTGGCAGGACTCGAACCTGCGACTTTCGGTTTTGGAGACCGACGCTCTACCAGCTGAGCTACACTCGTTCGACAGACAGCCAGCACATCGCAAGGCGAGACCCTGTGGCGCGCGACCCCTTATCGGAGCCGGGCCGTTTAGCAGGGTCGCAACGCGTGAGCAAGCATCCGACAGGGACGAGATGGGGAGGGAGCCCGAAGAGCGCCAGTGCGTTTGATGCAACACACCCCGGAGTCCCTGCATGACCGACGATCCTCGCCCCTCCAACCCAGAAGTCGAGAACGAGAACCAGCGCCCGGCCGGAGACGGAAAACCGCCTCGCCCGGCGACCGAGCCGAAGGGATCCGAGGGCAGTTCCGATTCGGGGGAGACGGAGACCGATCCGGGGTCGGGCGAGCAATAGCCCCCTCCCCGCGTGACATCCCGCGCCCCGTCCGCTATCGCACCCGCGAACTTGCCATGGGAGGCCAAAGGCCTTGAGCGACAGCGTCGAAGAAGCCGGTTGGGCCACCGCCAAGACCCTGGCCGAGGCGCTGCCCTATATCCAGCGCTACGATCGCGAGACCGTGGTCATCAAATACGGCGGCCACGCCATGGGCGAGGAACAGGTCGCCAGGCTGTTCGCGGCCGACACCGTGCTGCTCAAGCTGCTGGGTCTGCACCCGGTCGTAGTGCACGGCGGCGGGCCGCAGATCAGCGCCATGCTGGACCGGGCCGGGGTCAAGTCGACCTTCGTCGACGGCCTGAGGGTCACCGACGCCCCGACCATGGAAGTGGCCGAGATGGTTCTGTCCGGCGCCATCAACAAGGAAATCGCCAACTGGATCACGCTGGCCGGGGCCGAGGCCGACGTGCGGGGCGTGGGGCTGTCCGGCAAGGACGCCCGGCTGATCACTGTGACCAAGGCCAGGCGGACCAAGAAGACCCCGGGCAGCAACCTGGAAGAGGTCGTCGACCTGGGCTTCGTCGGCGAGCCGCAGAAAGTTGATCCGCAGCTGATCAACGCCCTGATCCACGCCGAGCACGACTACATCCCCGTCGTCGCCCCGATCGGGGTGTCCAAGGACGGCCAGACCTTCAACGTCAACGCCGATACCGTGGCCGGCGCGATGGCCGGGGCGCTGAAGGCCAAGCGCATGCTGCTGCTGACCGATGTGAAGGGCGTGCTCGACAAGAACGGCGAGCTGATCCGCCAGATGACGGTGGCCGAGGCGTTCCAGGCCATCAAGGACGGCACGGCCACCGGCGGGATGATCCCCAAGCTGGAGACGGCCATCGCGGCCGTCGACGCCGGGGTCGAAGCCGTCGTCATCCTCGATGGGCGCCGGCCGCACGCCATGCTGGTCGAACTGTTCAGCGAGCATGGCGCCGGGACGCTGGTGAAGAAGTGACGGCTGACCTTCACCACATCGAGACCTGGCTGTTCGATCTCGACAACACCCTCTATCCGATCGAGACCGGCTTCATGAAGCTGATCGAGGTGCGGATGACCGACTTCGTCGAGCGCCGCACCGGCCTGCCGCGCGACGAGGCGCGGGCCCTGCAGAAGAAGTACTGGACCGAGCTGGGCACCACGCTGGCCGGGATGATGACGCACCACGACGTGGAGCCGGAAGAGTTCCTCGACGAGGTGCATGACGTCAGCCTCGACCTGCTGACTCCCGATCCGAAGATGATCGCCGCCATCGAACGCCTGCCCGGGCGGCGGCTGATCTTCACCAACGGCTCGGGGCCGCATGCCGAGCGGGTGCTGGAGAAGCTGGGCATCGCCCATCTCATGGAAGACGTCTTCCACATCACCTCGGCCGACTATCTGCCCAAGCCCGCGCTCTCGACCTTCCAGAAGATGTGCCGGGACCTGAAAGTCGAGCCTCATGGCGCGGCCTTCTTCGAGGATTCCGAAAAGAACCTCGCCCCCGCCGCCGAGCTGGGCATGACCACCATCCTGGTCGGGCCGACGGCGCCGGCCAGCACCGCCCCCTTCGTCCACCACCGCACCGACGACCTGGCCGGCTTCCTCAGCGCCGCCAAGGTCCGGGAGACCGCCGCATGACCGAGCTGACCGCCGCCGACCTGGCCCTTGAGATCGAAGCCGCCTGGGAAGCCCGCGACGGCATCGGCCCGGACACCCGGGGGCCCACGCGCACGGCCGTCGAGGAGGCGCTGAACCTGCTGGACAGCGGCAGGCTGCGGGTGGCCGAGAAGGCTGAAGACGGCTGGTTCACCCATCAGTGGCTGAAGAAGGCGGTGCTGCTCAGCTTCCGTCTCAACCCCAACACCGTCATGCGGGCCGGAACCCTGGGCGGCGCGGTCGGTCCCTGGTGGGACAAGGTGCCCAACAAGTTCGACGGCTGGGACGCGCCGCAGTTCGAGGACGCCGGCTTCCGCGCCGTGCCGGGGGCCATCGTGCGGCGCGGGTCGCATGTGGCCAGGAACGTCATCCTGATGCCGAGCTTCGTGAACATCGGCGCCTTCGTCGATGAGGCCACCATGGTCGACACCTGGGTCACGGTCGGGTCCTGCGCCCAGATCGGCAAGCGGGTCCACCTGTCGGGCGGCGTCGGCATCGGCGGGGTGCTGGAGCCCCTGCAGGCCAACCCGACCATCATCGAGGACGACTGCTTCATCGGGGCGCGGTCCGAGGTGGTCGAGGGCGTGGTCGTCGGTCAGGGCAGCGTGCTGTCGATGGGGGTCTTCCTGTCGGCCTCGACCAAGATCGTCGATCGCAAGAGCGGCGAGGTGTTCCGGGGCTATGTGCCGCCCTACAGCGTGGTGGTGCCGGGCTCCCTGCCCGACCCGCACGGCAATGGGCCGAGCCTGTACTGCGCGGTGATCGTCAAGACGGTGGATGCGCAGACGCGGTCGAAGACAAGCATCAACGACCTGCTGCGAGACTAGAGGCGGCGCAGCCACCGTGCGTCCTTCGACACGCCCCGCGAGGCGGGGCTACTCAGGATGACGATCATGGGTGGTCTGCAATAATCTTCGTCATGCTGAGTAGCGGCCACAGGTCGCGTGTCGAAGCACGCACCGCGTTTGCGTGCGCCGTTCCCCGCGCCTAAACGGGATGCAATGACCCTCGACGCCCTCACCCTCGCCCAAGCCCTGATCCGCCGCCCGTCGGTCACCCCGGCCGATGAAGGGGCGATGGATATTCTTCAGCGGCAGCTGGAGGGGCTGGGCTTTGCCTGTCGGCGGATGAAGTTCGGTGACATCGAAAACCTCTATGCGCGGCGCGGGACGGCGCGGCCGAACCTGTGTTTCGCCGGCCATACCGATGTGGTGCCGGTCGGGGATGCCGGGGCCTGGACGCAGGATCCGTTTGCCGGCGAGGTCAAGGACGGCGTATTGTTCGGGCGCGGGGCGGTCGACATGAAGAGCGCCATCGCCGCCTTCACCGCCGCCGTCGCGGCTGTGGTGGCGCGGGGCGAGCCGAAGGGCAGCCTCTCCTTCCTGATCACCGGCGACGAGGAAGGCCCGGCGCTGGACGGGACCAAGAAGGTCGTCGAGGCGTTGCAGGCCGAGGGCGAGATCATCGACCACTGCATCGTCGGCGAGCCGAGCAGCGCGGTGGCGCTGGGCGACATGGTCAAGATCGGCCGGCGCGGCAGCATCAACGCCTGGTTCACCGTCGAAGGTCGCCAGGGTCACGTGGCCTATCCGCAGCGGGCGGCCAATCCGATCCCGGTGCTGGTGCGGCTCTTGGGCCGGCTGCAGGACCGGGTGCTGGACGAGGGCTATCCGGAGTTCCAGCCGTCGAACCTGGAAGTCACCACCATCGATGTCGGCAACCCCGGCACCAACGTCATCCCGGCCAGGGCCACGGCGCGGGTCAACATCCGCTTCAACCCCGGCCACAGGGGCGCCGACCTGGCCGCCTGGTTCGAGGAGGAATGTCGGCTGGCGAACGAGGGTTTCGACGGCGCCGTCTCGGTCAAGGCGATGATCAGCGGCGAGGCCTTCCTCACCGAACAGGGCCCGTTCACCGCCGTGGTCGCCGATGCGGTGCGCGAGACCACGGGCCGCGAGCCGGACCTGTCGACCACCGGCGGCACCAGCGACGCGCGGTTCATCCGCAGCCTCTGCCCGGTGGTCGAGTTCGGTCTGGTCGGCACGACCATGCACATGGTCGACGAGCGGGCGCCGGTGGCGGAAATCTATGACCTGCAGAAGGTCTATGAGCGGATCATCGACCTCTATTTCGAGCGTATCGCGTGACCAAGGCCCTGGCCGGCGGCTGGCTGTTCTGGGCCCTGCTGGCGGCGGTGTTCGCGGCGGCGACGGCGATCCTGGCCAAGGTCGGGGTGAAGGATACGCCGTTGGATCTGGCCACTCTGGTGCGGACCTTGGTGGTGGTCGCCTTCGCCGGGCTGATCGTGGCGGTCAGCGGCCAGTGGCGGGCAGTCGGCGATCTGACCCCGCGCACCCTGATGTTCCTGACCCTGTCCGGCCTGGCCACGGGCGCCAGCTGGCTCTGCTACTTCCGGGCCCTGAAGCTGGGCGAGGCGTCGCGGGTGGCGCCGCTGGACAAGCTGTCGGTGGTGCTGGTGGCGATCATGGGGGTAGCCTTCCTCGGCGAGCAGCTGAGCTGGAAGAACTGGCTGGGCGTGGCGTTGATCGCCGGCGGGGCGGTGCTGGTGGCGATCCGCTAGGCAATCGAAGCGCCATTATAGCAGAAAGCGGCGTTTGGCGGTCTATTTTCTTCTGTTATTTCAATGGAATAGATCCAACCACAGGCCGACATTTGACGGCCCGCCAGGCGACCGCCGGGGGACAATCGGCCGACACACGGGCAACAAGCGCCCGACACAGACCCAACTCTCAGGAACAGCGCCTGCCATCCGGGTCTAGCCATGGTGAGGGGCGGCTCCTGGAAGCCCTGAAAAATTTCGCCGGGTAAAATTCGCGGGCAACCAAGCGGCGGCGTCCCGCATTGCCTGAGACCGGCGGCCGGTGTGGCCGCCTCAGGAGCGGAACCTCATGGGCATCTTCAGCAACATCCTGGGCAAGATTTTCGGCCACAAGCCCAAGGCCGCCCCGGCGCCGACTTCCGCGCCCAAGGCACAGCCCCAAACGCCGCAGGAACAGGCCCACGCCCAGGCGCCGGCCCCCGTCGATATCGAGGCGGTGCTGGAGGATATGGCGGCGAACAATCCGCAAAAGCTGAACTGGCGCACCTCGATCGTCGACCTGATGAAGCTGGTCGGGATGGAGAGCAGCCTGCAGGAGCGCAAGGAGCTGGCCGACGAGCTGGGCTACACCGGCGACAAGTCGGACAGCGCGGCGATGAACATCTGGCTGCACAAGGCGGTGCTGAAGAAGCTGGCCGAGAACGGCGGCAAGGTTCCGGCGAGTTTGATGGACTAGTCTTGCTGCCGGGCGGGCTAAGGCGGAAGATGAGGCATGCCAGAGCCTCATTTTTCGACCATCGCCGGCCTCTGGATCATACTAGCCGTGGGTCTGGGCGGCGGCGTAGTGGGCTTTCTGACCTTACGCTATAGCCCGAGACACCGGCGGGACCTCTGGTATGACGACCGGAACGAGCGCCGTCTTCGTACGCGCGCCAAGCTTCTGTTTCCGGAGGACCGGCGCGAATAACCAACGCCCGTCAGATACAGCCGGTCCGCCGGTGCGACCGGCCTGCAGCTTGCATGGCAAGCCGGTGCGACCCCTCATCCGTCGGCTACGCCGACACCTTCTCCCTTAAGGGGAGAAGGAAGCCCTGAGGCGACCTTGTTGAAGAACGGCTAGTAACCAACCCCGGTGAGATACAGCCCATCCGCCGGCGCCACCGGGCCGCAGGCCGTGCGGTCCTTCGCTTCCAGCGCCGCCTTCACATCCTCCGCCGTCCAGCGGCCGACGCCGACTTCCAGCAGGGTGCCGGTCATCGAGCGGACCTGGCGGTGCAGGAAGCTGCGGCCGGTGAAGACCAGCAACACCTGGTCGCCGTCACGACGGACCTCGGCGACGTCGAGCGTCTTCAAGGGCGATTTCGCCTGGCACTGCATGTCGCGGAAGGTGGTGAAGTCGTGGTGGCCGACGAGCCCTTGCGCGGCCGCGTGCATGGCCGCCGCGTCGATGGGTTTCTTCACATGCCAGACGCGGCCCTGATCGAGGGCCGGGCGGGCCTCGCGGTTGAGGATGCGGTAGAGGTAGCGGCGCTCGGTGGCGCTGAAGCGGGCGTGCCAGTCGCCGGTGGCGATCTCGGCATCCAGGATGGCGATCGGCTCCGGGACCAGGTGGGCGTTGATCGCCTGCAGCACGGTGCGGGCCGGCCAGTCCTTGTCCAGATCGATGTGGACGACCTGGCCGGTGGCATGGACGCCGGTGTCGGTGCGGCCGGCGGCGATGAGGCGGATGTCCTGGCCGCAGAAGGCCTTGACCGCCCGTTCGATGGCGCCCTGGACGCTCGGCAGCTCGGTCTGGGCCTGGAAGCCGCGATAGGGGCGGCCGTCGTACTCGACTGTGAGGCGGTAGCGGGGCATCAGGCCAGCGCCGTCCCGGCGGTGAGGGGGAAGCCGCGCAGGAAGACGTCGGCCGGCTGGCGGCCCTTGCCCTCGCGCTGCAGTTCCAGCAGGCGGACAGCGCCGTCGCCGCAGGCGATCAGGAGGTTGTCGTCAAGCGCTGTGCCGGGCGCGCCGGTGGCGTCCTCGACGTGGGACATCAGGGCCTTCACCCGGGTCGGGCCGCGCGTCGACGGGGTCTCGAACCAGGCGCCCGGGAAGGGGGAGAGGCCGCGGATCTGGCGGTCGATCTCCTCGGCCGATTTGGTCCAGTCGAGGCGGGCTTCGGCGGGGGTGATCTTGCGGGCGTAGGTGACGCCGTCTTCGGTTTGCGGGGTCTCGATGGCCGTGCCCGCTTCGATGGTGGGCAGGGTGTCGGCCAGCAGGCGGGCGCCGAGCTGGGCGAGGCGGTCGTGGATCGTGCCGGCGGTGTCGTAGCGGCCGATGCGGGTGGCGGCGGTGGCGAGGACAGCGCCCTCGTCGAGGCCCTCGC
>JANPKF010000105.1:0-1762 GCA_031425895.1 Caulobacteraceae bacterium
GCGACCCGGTGACGGACCGCGACTACGCGGGGTTCGTGGCGGAGGTGGTGGCGGGGCTGGATGTTGGGGCGGAGGTGGTGGCTGTGGGAGAGCACCAGGTCTCGCTCGTTGAAGCCGCAGGCGAGATCGCCGTTGCTCAAGTGCAAGGGGAGGCGACGTTGTCCACCTCCCAAGTGAACTCGGCCGGCGAAGCCTGCATCGCTTTGGTTGAGGCGGCCGGGGAGGCAGCGGCGGCGGACTACTTCATGACGGACGCCGCCGGCCTGGCCGTTGTGCCGGACCAGGGCGTGTTTGGCGTCCAGCAGGTCTATGGCAAGGGCCTGGACTGGAAGAAGGACATCAGCGGCGCGGCGAAGTTCATTGGCCTCGGCGCCGGACCGTTGGGCGCGGATGTTCGAGCAATCCGGGTAGCCCAGCAGTCTGTCCTCGCCGCGACGCAGTTTCCGCCGGGCTGGACCTTCTGGTTCGCCATGGATGCCGAGCTAACCGACCGGCGCTACATCCCCTATCGCAGCCATCCGCCGGGCCTTGGCGCGACGCGCGCGCTCACCAACACTTTCGGGGCGGGCGAGATCAGAACTGACGGAAGCACAGGAAACCCGGCCCTGACACGTTTCGCGGCGAATGGTCCGCTGGGCGTCAACACGGCTTGCCTGGCGGTATTCGGCGCGACCAGCCACGTCCTCGAAATCATCGGCGCCGACACGCTCGATCTAATCCCCGGTAGACTCTACACGCTGGAAGTAACGGCCGTTACGACCGGGGCCGTGGGAGCAAAAAACTACCGCATTGGTCAGACGACCGGCACCTCGGGCGTCGACTACGCCATTGTCGCGATCCCCGACGAGACCGGTGTGACCTTCACCGACCCGACCAGCGCGGCGATCAGATTCACCCACACCTTCACTGCCGACCCTGCCAAGAAGGTCGGCATCTTCCCGTCAACCAGCGGCGATGCGTGCACCCTCAAGATCGGATCGATCCGCCTTGTCCCTACCGATAGCGACTTCCTGCCGCTCACCTCGCAGCCCTGGGGCTCAGTGGTCTGCCGAGGGGCGGCGGTCGGCGGTGGCGTCGGGCTGGACAGCTCCTATTGCTTCAGCACGGCTGCGATCACGGACGGCCTGATCGACTTCAATCCGCTGTTTCCAACGGCCGCAGACTACTCCATCGGCAAGACCACGCTGGTCCTGGGGGAGTTCGTCGGCGGTTCTGGCTCGGGCACCTACGGAGTTATGTGCAGCGAGGATTTCGACAACGGCCTCACGCCGAACACCGCCTACACAACCTTCGCAATCGCGTTCGGCAATTCGACCGAAGAGGGACAGTTTGCGCCTCAGCCCGGCTATTCCAACAGTCGGCATGGCGCCAACGGTATGGGGCTGGGCCTTCAGGTCTGGTGGAACAGTGTCAGCCTGACCGAGCAGGAGTACGGAGTCGATCAGGTTCCGCTGTATCGGCGAAGCGCTTCCATCGCTGGTTGGGCGGGCCGGGCCGAGCGCCTGGGCAGCTATAACGGCACCCGCGACATCACTCACGCCAGCTTCCGCAACACTATGCGGATCGCCGCCAAGGCCAGCAAGAAGGGCAAGGTCGGCCAAGCCGAGCGGGTTCAAGCGATCAAGGCGCTCAAGGAGCAGTACGCGCTTGCCTCTGGCGTCATGCCGGGAATTCTCGATGCCTTGGTCGTGATCGGGGACAGCAACGACACGCGTGCGACCAATGAGTGGACGTACGTCCTGACCGCCAGCGGCTACATGGG
>JANPKF010000106.1:0-2455 GCA_031425895.1 Caulobacteraceae bacterium
CGCAGGGCGACGGCCGCATCAAGCGCTATGCGCCGACCCCCGCTCTCGAAGCTCTGTTCCGCGCTCGCTGGCGCCGTGAGCTACGCCTGTGCCTGCCGCTGCTCAGCGACGCCCAGGCGGTGCTCGACCGCTGGGACGAACCGGGCGTGTTCGAGGCCTTCATGGCCGCCACCGGCCGGTTCATGGCGGGCAGTTTCCTGGCCTATGATCGCAAGGCGCCAAACCTCGACGGTATCTCCGAGCGAAACGCCGGCCTGGTCGTGCTGGGCCAGCTGGTCAGCATGGCCGGCGGCGACTTCCCGCCGACCGGTCCGGCCATCATCAACCTGAGCGAACTGGCCAAGCGCAGCGGCGTTTCTCGCCAGCACGCCCGCAACGTCCTGAAGGTCGGCGAGAAGGCCGGCTTCTGGCGCACCGGAGCTGATGGACACCTGAGCTTCACCCAGACGTTCGACCTGCAGATCCGAGTGCTGATGGCGTCCTACATCCTGCACCTGGGATGGTGCGGCGAGCAGGCCCTTGCAGCCGTTGATGCAAGGCTTCGCCGCGCCGCCACCCCTTGAGCCCGGCGCGGCTCAGGCCAGGCCCTCTAACCTTCGTCTTTTGCCTCGACTGAAACGCGGGCATTGAGCCGTTCTGCGGCTTCCGCGATGACGCGCGCGCGGCTGGAGTTGAGATTCGGCCGGGCGGCCCTCGCCTTGGCAGCCTCGACCGCCCGGTCGGTTGCGCCGTAAAGATCGAGCATATAGGCGACCTCGTCCAGCACCGCCTTCTCGAACCGTCGCTTGCGTGCCTGACCGAACATGGGCTCGCCCTCCAATTGGCGAACCCGCGCTTACCGAAATCGGGGAACGAGCGGCAGTGTAATAAACGGGTACGATCAGCCTTCGTCGATGCTGATCACCCGGCGCACGTCGTCGCCGATCAGGCCGATCGCCGACGGGTTGCGAACGCCGGGCAGAGCGACGACGTCGAACAGCTCGCGCACCACCCCTTCGATCCGCACCCATTCGACGGTGTCCCCGCTCTCGGTGTCGATGACCAGGATGCCGCAACGGGCCACCGCGTCACGGCTGGCCAGCGCTTCGTCCAGCGGCAGGCCCTGGAAGGTGCGGTTCTCGCGGGCCTGCGACAGGCCGACCAGGGCGTACTTGCCGATGAACGACAGGCCGCGGGCATAGCCGGGACAGAAAGCCACCGACCTGAAGGCCTTGGTATCGGGGTCAATGAAGCCCAGCTCGCCGGCGCCGGAGTTGAGCACCCACAGCTTGCCCTCGTGAACGCGAGGCGAGTGGGGCATCGAAAGCCCCTCGACCACGCGCTCGTTGTTGGTCACATCCATGATCATGCCGCCATCCGAGCGGCGGTCGCGCCAGCCGTCGGCGACGTCTGACTTCGAGACCATGGTCACATAGCGCGGGCGGCCGTTCTCCATGGCCAGGCCGTTCATGTGGCAGCGGTCTTCCGGGGCCAGCTTGGTGATGAAGGGCGGCTGCCAGATCGGCTTGAAGCTGTAGCCCTCGCTGATCGTCGCCAGGCAGGAGAACAGGGTGTTGACGAAGACGATGTTGCCGTCCGCGTCGAAGGCGATGTCGTGGGCGTCGACGTCGCCGGTGATCCAGGAAACGCGCGGGGTGTAGACCGCGTCGTGGACGCCGCTCATCTGGCCGGGGGGCAGGACGTTGTCGAAGCGATAGATCTGGTAGTGGGTGGCCAGCGCCAGCTTGCGGGCGTCATCGCTGCGGGCCAGGCCCATGCAGCGGGCGAAGGTGCGCTCGAACACAGCGATGCGGCCAGGCTCCTTCATGCCGAGGAAGAAGATCTTGCCCGCCTGATAAGTGGTGAAGCTGATCGACGCGCCCATCCGCTGGAGCCAGTCGGGGAACCCCCGCGAGGTGGTCAGCGCGAAGGCTTCCTGGGGCGGAGCAGTGGCGTGGGCGGTGGTCGTATCGGTCATGGCCACACGTTTGGCATACCGACAGCAGGCTGACGAGTGGAAGAATCCGTACCGTTTCAGGCCGCCGTCGCCCTGGCCGTCCGGGTCGCTGGAAGGTCGGCCATGAGACCCGGGCGGTATGTCGCCGCCGGCCGCGCCAGTCACGCACCAAATCGCCGAAGGTCTGAAGCCTGGTCATGAAACGGAGCCTGACCGGCCGGGCGGCGCGGCTCCATTGTCTTTGGAGCAGCCATCCGTGCGGCGGCGACTTGAGGCGGCCAGCGAGCCGTGGCACACCCTCAAACAACTGTTCAACACAAGGGGTAAACGCCATGAAGGAAGTCGACATCAAGGACCTGGGCACGCTGGTCGGCCAGGAGGTCGGCGTCAGCGACTGGGTCGAGATCACCCAGGAGCGGGTCAACCAGTTCGCCGAGGCGACGGGCGACCACCAGTGGATTCACGTCGACGTCGAGCGCGCCACCCGCGAGATCGGCGGCCCGATCGCCCACGGCTACC
>JANPKF010000107.1:0-2022 GCA_031425895.1 Caulobacteraceae bacterium
CGCATCCAGAAGATCCTGAACGGCGGCGTCGACGCCACCGCCCGTGGCGACGCCTATCGCAAGGAAGGCTGGAGCCGCTTCGACCAGACCGCCGCCCCCTACGGCATGGACGACATCAGCCGCGAACGCTCGCTGTACGCCGCTGACGAAGCGCGCTCGTTCGGTGACCAGGGCGACCGCGACGCCGACCTGGTCGACCCGGACCGCCCGGCCACGGCCCCCGGCGCCCCGCACGGAACCTCGCGCCCCTTCTAGGGCGCGGGCGACAGGCCTGAACTGAAGACGCCCCGGGCCGAAAGGTCCGGGGCGTTTTTCGTGAGGGGTACTCCCCAACCCATAACTACCGCTCATCCCGGCGAATGCCGGGATCCAGCCGCGTGATCTCGATCTGTCCGGGTGGTCGCTGACGGGAGCTTGAGGACGCAAAACCCATCAGTCCGAGCCCTACGAACTGGGTCCCGGCGTTCGCCGGGATGAGCGGAGGGGGGGAGGGGAAAGGGGGAAGGGGATTGGCCGGAATCAACGGCCGGCAGACCGACGCGCCCTAACGGTTCGCCGCCCCAAGGGCCTGAACGGCGCCGCGGACCAGGGCCAGTTGGGTGGCGAGGTCCTGGACCGTGCCGCCCTGGGCGTAGGCATTGAACGAGACAAGCTTGCCCTTGACCGACGAGACGCCGACCGCCGCGGCCAGCGGACGCGTGGCGCCGTTGACCTGCAGGGTCATCACGCCGGCCAGGTAGACGCCCGTGGCGTCCTCGCCGACCGGCTTGAGGCCGCCGACCTCGACCTTGACGTCGGCCCTGGAGAGGTCGGAAAACTCCTTGCCCAGCGCCTTCTCGTCCACCGCTTGGTCGAGCAGCCTGGCGAAGTCCGACGGTGCGTCGGGGAAGGCCTCGCGCACCTGGTCCATGGTCAGGGTCTGGCCGCGGGCGCTGCGCGGGAACTTCAGATGGGCGTATCGCGGCATGTCCATGCCGCTGGCGGCCATGGTGGCGCAGTCGTAGAGGGTCAGGAGCGTCTCGTTGGCTTCGTCGAGGGCGGCCACGCTCCGGGCCCGCTCGACATAGGCGCCGGTCGGCGCGCAATAGCCCTCGGGCAGCGGGACCTGGATCGTCTGGCCGTCGACGGTGACGCCGACCGAGCGCTCGGCGGCCTGCGCCGCCCCGAAGGCCAGCGACAGCGTCGCCACGAGGATGACCAACGGCTTCATTCGAACGACTCCCGCTTGAGCGGCGAGCGTAGCGCGTCGGCCCGCTTGCCGCCAAGGGTGGTGGGGCGGCGGTGCGGGCGGAGCGGTTTGCGGAGGAGGTGTGAGGACGCTGCGGGCTTAGGGCGACCGTCCCCGGTTTCAGTCCCCGCCGCCGGACGGTCGCGCCAGCCAACGGGCGTCAGCGCGGCCGATGAGGTCTTGCCGTTTGCGCTCCCAGCGGGCGTGGACCCCGGGATTGAGGTTGAAGAACAATCGACCGTCTTCGATGCGGTAGACCTGGGGGTCGCCTTTGACCGTTTTGCCCTGGGCCATGGCGAAGGCGCACAGTCCGCCATATTGGGGCAGGTACCGCGCCGGATCGGCGATGAAGAGATCGCGGTTGGCCGCGTTGGCGAACAGGTAGAGGCGGCCCTCGAAACGCGTGCTGAAGTCGGTCTCGCCGAACAGGGGCGGCCCGTCGCCGGCAAAGTAGCTGACCAGGTCATGACCGCCCGCCGCCGGGGCCGCCAGAGCCATGGCGGCGTGATCATGCTCCAGATCGGCCGGGGTGGTGGCGTGCGACAGGCCGCCGGCCTCAAGCCAGGATCGCGTGCGCTGCGACGCGCGCTCAATCAGGGTGGCGGACTGCGCGAAATTGAACGGGGAAACATCCAGGGGGCAGAGATGCGGCGCCACATGCACCTCGACCTTGTCTCCGATCAGCTGCAGGTCGCGCTCCATCTGATTGGCGATCATCAGGGTCAGGGCATGCATGCCGCGGGCCACCGCGCCGGGCGGCGGGCCGTCGATCGAGCAGGCATAGCCCGTCTGCA
>JANPKF010000108.1:0-1748 GCA_031425895.1 Caulobacteraceae bacterium
GTTCGGCAGAGCCGAAGCCCGCGCCGATCTCGACGCCCTTGACCGCATTGATCGACATCATCGCCGCCGCCGTTTCGGCGTCCAGCTTGCCATACAGCGGCGCGCCCCAACCGGCGGGCAGGCCCGTGACCTCCAGCGCCACCACGGCGCCGATTGAGGAGCCCGCCTTGCGCACGCCGTCGAGGTAGTCTTCCCACGCAGGCACCACCGCCGCCGAGGCCGCGAACAGGGCGTTGTCATAGACGGCGTCGAAATCCACCGCGTCGGGCGCGATCCGGTGCGGCCCCAGCTGGACCACCCCGGCGCGGATGCGCACGCCGTCGCCGAGGATCTTTCGCGCCACCGCGCCCGCCGCGACCCGCACGGCCGTTTCTCGCGCCGACGACCGACCGCCGCCGCGGTGGTCCCGCACCCCGTATTTGGCCTGGTAGGTGTAGTCGGCGTGCCCGGGCCGGAAGGCGCGGGCGATCTCGCCATAGTCCTTCGACCGGGCATCTTCGTTCTCGATCTGGATGGCGATCGGCGCGCCGGTGGTGACCGGGCCGTCCCCGTCGTCGAACACGCCGGACAGGATGCGCGCCGTGTCGCTCTCCCGCCGCTGGGTGACGAAGCGGCTGCCGCCCGGCTTGCGCCGGTCCAGCCATGGCTGCAGGTCAGCTTCGGTCAGGGGGATAAGGGGCGGGCAGCCGTCGACGACGCAGCCGATCGCCGGCCCGTGGCTCTCGCCCCAGGTGGTCACGCGAAACAGGTGGCCGAAGGTGTTGTGCGACATGGATGCGACCTAAGCCGCCAGCCGGTCCGGCGTCCAGACGCGCGTGAATCGCAGCAGCAGATCCTCGGCCGCCGAGGGTGTGTCCTCCGAGGGCTGAAGCGTCACGAACAGATGGCCCTGTGACCGGGGGCCGCGCGCCGGCAGGCCCAGACCCTTGAGGCGCAGCCTGAGCGGCTGGTGGCCCGCCACCAACCAGACGGAGCGGGGCCCGGCATGGGTCTCGATCTCCAGCCGCCCGCCGTCTTCGAGCAACCGGGGAGGGACCGAAGCGGTCATGTAGAGATCGTCGCCGACCGCGCTCAGCTGGCCGTCGCCGCGTACCAGAACCGGGAGATACAGGTCGGCACCGGCCTCTCCCGCGCCCTTCAGCCGCAGGTGTTCCCCGCTGCGCAGACCCGCGGGCACCCGGACGCGAAGCTTGCGGCGGCCCAGCCGCACATCGACGGAGCCCCCGTTCAAGGCCAAACCCGCGCCCAGACCCAGGACGGGCGGGGTGGGTGCGTACCGGACAGGTGCGGCGAGTGCCAGGGGCGCGGCATCCTGCTGGATCAGGCTCCAGGCCGCGATGACCTTGCGGAACCGCTCCTCGCTGCCGCCCGGTGCGTCAGGCCGGGACGCCTTGATCGCCGCTCGAAACGCGGCCGTCAGGACGGCACGCTCCGTCGGGCCCTGCAGGCCGAGCAGGGTGTAGGCCTCACGGGTGGAGGCGATCTCGGAGCAGGATCGGGCGCGCATCCCGCCACTAAGGCCCGACATACGGTCAATGCCCGGTTAACCGTGACGCACTCGCCCCGCGGGGCCGGATGCCCTATCTGATCCCCATGACCTCCCCCGTGATCCCGTCCAGTCCCACCCGCGAAGAGTATGCGCGTGACTACGCCGCTGCCCTTGCTGCGAATGGAGACGAGACCATTTTCGATCGGCCCGAGCCGCTTTCACTGTTCGTCGAATGGCTGAACGACGCGAAGGCGTCCGA
>JANPKF010000109.1:0-6448 GCA_031425895.1 Caulobacteraceae bacterium
GGGAAACGGCTCGCGGCCATAGAACTGGATCTGCGGCAGGCCGGGGAAATAGTAGTGGCGGGGCTCCTGCAGATAGACCCGCTTGCGGCCCAGCATAAGCTCGACCGACTCCCGGAACCGCGTCCCCTCCGGCCCCTCCGCCGCCGGGCCGACGACGCCCAGCAGATGGCGCTCATAGTCGGCGGCATAGGCGTCGCTCATCGCCTGGGCCCGGCGCAGTTCTTCGGCCAGTTCCGGGGGCAGGCGCTCAGGCGGCGGCGAGACCTTCAGAACCTGACGACAGAAGGCGGCGGCGGCGCGGGGGTCTCCGATGGCCGCAAAATGTCGGCCTTCATCATCAGCCCCCGCAGATGACGCGGATCCAGCGCCAACAGCCGGTCCAGCGCCGCCAGCATCGCCTCCCCCGCGCCGAGGCCCCGGTGCGCCACCGCCAGACCCAGCCAGACCGGCCCATCCCCCCGTCCGGACGCGACGATCTGTTCAAACAGGGCGCGCGCGCCGGCGAAGTCGCCACGCCCCAAAGCCTGGGCGCCGGACTGGGTCAGAAGGCGGGGATCGATGACCGATGACATGGCCCGATCTGAAGCAGGGGGGCCGCACCGGTCAACCGCCGATCTGAAATTACGCTTGACAGATGTCTACAGTCGTAATCTTGTGCGTCTACAAACGTAGATAGGAGCTGTTCGATGAAGTCCCCCACCCTCTGCCTCACCCCGGCGATCCTCGTCCTCGCCCTGGCGCCCGTCCAGGCCCAGGCCGCGACCTTGAACCCGACCATCGTCTTCCTCGACGCCACGCCGGCGATGAAGGCTGTCATGCTCATCCTGGTCCTCCTGACCTTCGCCGCCATCGCGGTCTGCGGACGCAAGCTGATGTCGGGCCCCAGCCTCACCGGCGGCTCGACCTTCCTTTCGGCGCTGCGACTGGGGGGTCCGCTGCTCGGCCTGCTGGGCGGCGCCTACAACGGCCTGATGATCTTTATGGGCCTGTCCCGCGGACCCCAGCCCTTCTACGTCGTCGCGCCGGGCCTGGCGGAAAGCGCCATGCTGGTGCTGCTCGGCCTGCTGTGCGGTGTCGTGGCGGTGGTCTGCCACTGGGCCGTCGAGGCGCGGATCGATCGCACGGTGCTGAGCCGTTGATCCGCATCACCGAGGCCGAGAGCGAGGTGCTGGCGGCCCTGTGGCGGCGGGGGCCGATGTCCTTCGCCGCCCTCATCGAGGAGGTGAAGGTCGCGCAGTCCTGGGGCGACGCGACCATCAAGACCCTCCTCCACCGCCTGATCCAGAAGGACGCCGTGCAGTCGGTCCGCCAGGACGGCCGCCAGCTCTATCACCCCCGGCTGGACCGTCGGACCTATGTGCTGGACCAGGTCCAGGCCCTGGCCGACCGGCTCTTCGCCGGCGACCGGGCCGCCCTTCTGTCGGCGATCAGCGAGCCGCCCGCGATCTGAAGGCGCGGCGTTGCGGGTTTGACAACGCCGCCGCCGCGCCCGACATCCTCCCCATGAGCAGCGACACGCCCCGCCACATCCACTTCATCGGCATCGCCGGCGCCGGCATGAGCGCCGCCGCCATGATGATGCGCGACGCCGGCCACGTCATCGGCGGTTCGGACGAGGAAGCCTTCCCGCCGATCAGCACCTACCTCGAAACCATGGGCATTCCGTTCAAACGGACCCTGGCGGCGACGAATATCGGCCCGGAGATCGACCTCGTTGTGCTCGGCGGCAGCGCCAAACTGGCCGGCGAGTCCAACCCCGAGTTCAATGAGACCCGCCGCCGCGAAATCGAGATGACCGGCTTCCCGCAGCTGATCGCCGAGCAGACGAAGGACCGCGACGTCACCATCGTCGCCGGCAGCTTCGGCAAGTCCAGCTGCACCGCCCTCCTCGCCCACATCCTGCGCGAGACAGGCAAGGACCCCGGCTACATGATCGGCGCCATCCCGGCCGGCGGCGGCCCGACCGGGGCCTGGGGCTCAGGTCCCATGGTGCTTGAAGGCGACGAGTACATCGTCAGCCAGACCGACCGCCGCTCCAAGTTCATGCTCTACGACGTCGACCACTTGCTGCTGACCTCGCTGGTCCACGACCATCTCAACGTCTTCCCGACATACCCCGAATACGAAAAGCCGTTCCGCGACCTGCTCGCCCGCCTGTCGCCGGGCGCCACCCTGGTGCTGCGCGACAGCCCCTCCCTGCGAGCCGTTGTCGGCGACAGCGCCGCCGCGCCGGTCTGGTATGGCACGGCCCCGGGCGAAGGCTGGTACTGCCGGGACGTCACCTTCGGCGAGCTCTCCAGCTTCACCCTGGTCTCACCGGAGGGCCGAACCCTGGCCCTCGAGACCCAGCTGCTCGGCGCCCACAACATCGAGAATGTCGTCGGCGTCGCCGCCTTCCTGCTGACGCGCGGCCTTGTCACCGAGGCCGAGCTGCAGTCGGCCGTCGCCAGCTTCCAGGGCATCCGCCGCCGCCTCGACCGCCTGACCACCGTCTCGAAGGTGCCGGTCATCGAAGGCTTCGGCTCCTCCTACGAAAAGGCCCGTTCGGCCATTGAGGCCATGCTGCTGCACTATCCCGGCCGGCCGCTCGTGGTGATCTTCGAGCCCCACACCTTCAGCTGGCGCAACGCCGAGGGCCTGACCTGGTACGACACCGTCTTCGACGACGTCGCCCGCGTCATCGTCATCCCGCCGCCCACCCACGGCGCCGCCACCCACGACCAGCTGACCCACGACCAGATCCTGGCCCGCATCAACGCCGCCGGCGTCCCGGCCGTCGGCGCGTCCACACCCGGCGACTGCGAGGCCGCCCTGGCCGACCTGACCGGCGAGGAGGTCGTGCTTCTCCTCTCCTCCGGCCCGCTACTTGGCCTTCCCGCCAGCCTGCCCGCCCTGTTCGACGGGCGCTGGGGCTGACGGGGCCGGGCATTTGTTCTTGTCGGGATAGACCGGCAGGACCAGGCCATTCACCTCGACCTGGTTCCAGCGGCTGGGCTTGAGCCCCATCCGACCCGCCCGCATCGCCGCCCAAAGGTCCTCTTCACGCCCGCAGTTCGGGGGTTCGATCGTGCCCTGCTGGGACCATCCGCCGGTCTTATCGAACGCCAGCACATCGAGGTTGGCGCGCAGGGAGCCGACCAGCACCTCATCCTGACCGTCACCGTCGAGGTCGATCAGGAACATCTCGCAGGTCACGCCCTCCTTGCCGCACCGCCCCCCGGCCACAGCCACCCACTGCGCCTTGAGGCTCTCGGGCGCGACCTTGCCGGCCGGGTAGACCTTGATGCCGGCAAGCGGCTGGGTGGTCTCCGGTTCGGGCGCCTCAGGGCTCCATCTCTGGGTCTTGGCCTGTGAGTCCTTGGCCAGCCGGCCGATATCGCCGCCGGCCTTGCTCAGCCTGTCGAGCGCTTTGGTCCCAAGCTGGCCCGACGAGAACCGCAGGTAGTCGAAGTCGAAGTCCGCCGGCTTGACCTTGCCGGCCAGAAGACGGCTCACCTGATTGTCGACCGACAGCCGCACGGGATCGGCGACCGGCGACAGCAGGGCCAGCAGCACCACCAGCACGACGATGCTGGTCGCCACATTGGTCGGCTCCAGACGGCGCATGACCGGTCCCGGCAGGACGGCGGCAAGGGCGTACCCGACCGCATAGCAGGCCCCGACGACCACCCCGGCCACGGCGATGATCCGCTCGATGGTCAGTCCATACTGGCCGATCCGCAGCCACAGGGCGTAGGCCGCCAGCACCGTCAGCGGCAGCAACAACAATCCGCCCAGCCGCATGGCCCATCGCAGCGCGCCGGGCAGCGGCTTCTCGCGTCCGCCGTCCTGATAGGCGGCGTTGATCAGCAGGATCAGCGCCGCCCCCGCCCCGATCAGGATCATCGCGGCGCTGCCCGTTTTCCAAAGCGGCTCCAGACCGGTGAAAGGAAGCGCCAGCAGGAACGCCAGGGCCAGCCCTGCCAATAGCGGCAGCAGCCAGCCAAGCAGGGTCAGGGCGACGGTCCGCACACCCTGGATCAAGCCGAGCCGCACGTCGGTCAGGTGAACGGCCGCCGCAAAGGCCAGCGCGCTGGCCGGAATGGCGAACCAGCGCTCGCCGATGATCTCGCCGAAGCCCTTGATCCCGATCATGCCGAACAGCGCCGCCCCGATCCCGAGCACAGCCCAGAAAATGCCGGTGAACGCCAGGGCCAGGGCAAGCTGCACCCCGTGCTTCCAGGAGACATCGAAGTAGGTCGGATAGGCGGCGATCCGGGCGCGATCCCGCCCGCCTGCGACAATCAGGCTGTGGGCGATGAACAGGCCGACCAGAACCGCCACCATGACCAGCGGCGAAGGAATGGTCTCGAAGCCGTCGAGCAGGCGACGCCCCTCATGCCAGCCGATAGCCCCCGTCACCACGACCGCGATCGTCGCCCAGAGGATCAGGGCCCTTCGGCGCAGAGAGCCCAGGCCGCTCAGAAGCACGGGCCCGATGGCCAGCGCCATGACTACCAGCCCGATGAACACGGGCGGATCGGTCATGGGCCAGACCTTCCGCTCGGCCGCCTCGGACAGGCCGAACAGCGTCAGCCCCTGACTCAATCCAACAGCCAGCCGCGTGAGCAGCAACCTGCCGTCCGTCACGGCGTTGTGGTCGGTATCCATGCCCATATCGCGCTTCCCCCTGTGGCCGGCGAGCCTCGCTCGCCCCTCAACCGCTAGCAAGTGCGCATTCCGTGCAGACCCCAGGACGCGAAAGCCTTTGCGGCAAGCGCGGCGCATGGCAGTTTCTCCTCGCGCCAAGGAAAGCCGCTAAGCCGTCCATGCCCAACCCCGCCGAATTCTCTCTGCAGCAGGGCGAGCATGGGTCGACGGCCGTGCTGACCGGCGACTGGACGGCCGAGACGCTGGACGACGCCGGCCTGCGCCTGGCCGAGAACCTGCTGCACTCCAAAGCCGTCAGTCTCGACATGATGCGTATCGGCCGCTGTGACACGGCCGGCGCCTACGCCATCATCCGCGCCGCCGACGGTCGCGAGAGCGCGGGCGTGCTCATGGCCCGGCCCGAGACCGAACGGCTGCTGCATCTGGTCGGCGAGGCCGTGCAGGCCGAACCGACCCCGCCCCGCAAGCACCGCGGCTTCTACGAACTGCTGGTCCGTATCGGCCTGGGCGTCGTCAACGTCGGCCGCGACCTCTACGAGACGCTGATCTTCCTCGGCCACCTGATGACCTCCATCGGCCGGGCCATCAGCAGCCCCCGCAAGTTCCGCGGCGCCCCCTTCATCTCCCTTTGCGAACGGGCCGGCCTCGACGCCATCCCCATCGTCGCCACTACCACCTTCTTCATCGGGGCCGTCGTCGCCCTGCTCGGCATCAACACCCTGCGCGCCTTCGCCGCCGAGGTGCTTGTGGTCGAGGCGACCGGCATCTCGGTGCTGCGCGAGTTCGGCATCGTCATCACCGCCGTGCTGCTGGCCGGCCGTTCGGCCTCGGCCTTCGCCGCCGAGATCGGCTCGATGAAGATGAACCAGGAAATCGACGCCATGCGGGTCATGGGGGTCGATCCCTTCGACGCCCTCGTCCTGCCGCGCTTCCTGGCCCTGCTGGTCACCATGCCGCTGCTGACCTTCGTTGCCGACCTCGCCGGCCTGCTCGGCGGTCTGGCCGTGACCACCTCCATGCTCGACCTTTCGCCGGCCTTCTTCTGGCAGCGGATCGCCGACAACGTCGGGGCCACCAACTTCTGGGTCGGCATCTCCAAGGCCCCGGTCATGGCCATCGTCATCGCCGGCATCGGCTGCCGTCAGGGGATGGAGGTCGAGGGCGACGTCGAGAGCCTCGGCCGTCGCGTGACCTCGGCCGTGGTCCAGGCCATCTTCGCCATCATCCTGCTCGATGCCATGTTCGCGCTCCTCTACATGGAACTGGGCATATGACCGACCAGTCAGACCTGGCCCACACCGAGTCGCTGGCCGAGGACGGCCTCGACGCCACCGCCCCGCCCATCGAGGTGCGCGGCCTGACCTCCGCTTTCGGCGACAACGTCGTCCACGACAACCTCGACCTGGTGGTCAAGAAGGGCGAGGTGCTGGGCGTCGTTGGCGGCTCGGGCAGCGGCAAGTCGGTGCTGCTCAACACCATCATCGGCCTGAAGGAGCCGGATGGCGGCTCGGTCCGGATCTTCGGCCAGGACATTCAGAACGCCAGCCGCCGCAAATGGTCGGCTATCGAACGCCGCTGGGGCGTGCTGTTCCAGCAGGGCGCGCTGTTCTCCTCGCTGACGGTGAAGGAAAACGTCGCCGCCCCGCTGCACGAACACACCGACCTGTCCCGCTCCGAGATCAGCGATCTCGCCGAACTGAAGATCGCCCTGGTCGGCCTGCCCCCCCGGGCCGGCGCCCTCAAGCCGTCCGAACTCTCCGGCGGCATGCGCAAACGGGCCGGCCTCGCCCGCGCCCTC
>JANPKF010000110.1:0-5998 GCA_031425895.1 Caulobacteraceae bacterium
GAGGACGGCTACTACTGGATCACCGGCCGGGTCGATGACGTGATCAATGTTTCCGGCCACCGGCTGGGCACCGCCGAGGTGGAAAGCGCCCTGGTCGCCCACAACGACGTCGCCGAGGCCGCCGTCGTCGGACGTCCGCACGACGTGAAGGGCCAGGGCATCTACGCCTATGTCACCCTCAACGCCGACGCCGCCCCGACCGAAGACCTGCGCAAGGCTCTGGTGCTGTGGGTGCGCAAGGAGATCGGCCCGTTCGCCGCCCCCGACGCCATCCAGTGGGCTCCGGGTCTGCCCAAGACCCGTTCGGGCAAGATCATGCGCCGCATCCTGCGCAAGGTGGCCGAGGGCGACATCTCCAACCTCGGCGACACCAGCACCCTGGCCGACCCGTCCGTTGTCGACGATCTGGTGAGGAACCGGATCGACTGATCCCCCCTTTCGCAGGTGACGCCGCCTCTTCTCACGGCGTCAAAAGGGGCTAGCGTAAACAACCATGTGGTCTGTGCTGTTCATGGTGGCCGCGGCCACGGGGGTCTTCGCGGAGGTTTCCGCCGATCCCGGCGGCACGGCCGGAGTCGTGCGCGGCCGCGTCGACATCGAAGCGCCTCCCGCCGTCGTCTGGAACGTCATCCTCGACTGCCGCCGCGCCCGGCGCATGGCCCCCAATGTCCACAGCTGCAAGGTGCTCGACCGGGCCGCGGACGGCAGCTGGGACCTGCGCGAAATGGTCGTCGCCCCGCCGTTGGTGCCGAAGGTGCGGTCGGTGTTCCGCTCCTCCTACGAACCGGTCAAGCGCATCAGGTTCAAATGCGACGGCGGCGACGTGAAGGTCTGCGAAGGCGAATGGCGGCTCACCCCCTTGCCCAGCGGCGGCACCCGGGTGGCCTACACCAACCGCGCCTCCTCGCCCTACCCGGCCATACCGGCCAGCCTGACGCGCGACCTCATGAAGAATGACATGCTCAAGGCGCTCAAGGCCCTGCGCAAGGAATGCCTGGCGGCGGTGAAGGAGTAACAGTCCGCAACCGGCTGTGGCTTTGCGGTCTTGCCCAACCCCGCTAAACCCTCGCCATGTTCGACGCCGTCATCTTCGACGCCGATGGGGTCCTGATCGACTCCGAGGTCATCTACCACACCATTGAGATGGAGGTTCTGGGCGGCTATGGCCTGACCTACGACCCCCACGACTACCGCAGCCGCTTCATGGGCATGCACGAAAAGACCTACGTCGCCGCCCTCGACGCCGAGCATCGCAAACATCTCGGCGAGCCCCTTCCGGAAGACTTCCTACGCACGGTCCGCACCCGCTCTCGCATCATCTGTGACGAGAGCCTTGAGTGCGTGCTCGGCGCCCACGCCGCCGTCGAGACCGTCGGCCTGCCCCGGGCCGTGGCCAGCAGTTCCGACGAGGAGGCCTTGTTCCGCAAGCTGGCCAAGGTCGGCCTCGACCGCCTTTTTGATCCGCACATCTACTCGGCCGACCGGGTCGCGCACGGCAAGCCGCACCCGGACATCTTCCTGCATGCCGCCGACCGGCTGGGCGTCGATCCGACCCGGTCCCTGGCCATCGAGGACAGCGTCAACGGCGTCACCGCCGCCCGGGCCGCCGGCATGACGGTCTGGGGCTTCACCGGCGGAGGGCACCTCGATCATCGCGCCGACGCTGGCCTGCTTGGCGCCGGAGCCGTTCGGGTGGTGACCAGTTGGGATGAGGCACGGGCCCTGTTCGCCGCCCTCCGAGATTGACCCAAACCGCTGCGGGGCCTAATCGCCCGGGCATGTTTGAAGGTCTCTCCCATCTCGCCCGCGACGCCAAGGCCTGGCCGTTCGAGCAGGCTCGCAACCTGCTGGCCCGCACCCTGCGCCTCCGCCTGACCGATGCCGAGCGCGATCTCGCCGTCGTCCTGATCAATTCGGGCAAGACGGCCGAGGCCGTGGCGACCTTCCCGGCCCTGGCCAAATCCGTGATCCTCGAGACCGGCTATGGCCCGTCCGGCCTGCCGCACCTGGGCACCTTCCAGGAGGTGGCGCGCACCACCATGGTCCGCGCCGCCTTCCGCTCGCTGACCGACGACGCCATCCCGACCCGCCTGATCTCGTTCAGCGACGACATGGACGGCCTGCGCAAGGTCGCCCCCAACCTGCCCAACCAGGCGATGCTGGCCAAGGACATGGGCAAGCCGCTGACCGTCGTGCGCGACCCCTTCGGCACGCACGAGAGCTTCGGGGCGCATAACAACGCCCGTCTGCAGACCTTCCTCGACCAGTTCGGCTTCGACTACGAATTCGTCAGCTCGACCGCCTGTTACAAGGGCGGCGTGTTCGACAAGACCCTGCTGGTCGCCTTGGAACGCTTCGACGCCATCCAGAAGGTCATGCTACCGACCCTCGGCGAAGAGCGCCGCGCCACCTACTCGCCCTTCCTGCCGATCAGCCCCAAGACCGGCAAGGTGCTGCAGGTCCCCACCCTCGAGCGCAACCTCGACAGGGGCACGATCGTCTTCGAGGACGAGGACGGCGAGCGGACCGAGGTCCCGGTCACCGGCGGCCATGTGAAGATGCAGTGGAAGCCTGACTGGGCCCTGCGCTGGACGGCGCTCGGCATCGACTACGAAATGAGCGGCAAGGACCTGATCGACTCGGTCAAGGCGTCGAACCAGATCTGCAAGGCCCTGGGCGGCGTGCCGCCCGAGGGGTTCAACTACGAGCTCTTCCTGGACGAGCAGGGCCAGAAGATCTCCAAGACTAAGGGCAACGGTCTGACCATGGACGAGTGGCTGGCCTTCGGCACGCCCGAGAGCCTGGCCTACTACATCTTCCAGAGCCCCAAGTCAGCCAAGCGCCTGCACCGCGACGTGGTGCCGAAGGCGGCCGACGAATACCTGCAGCAGCTCGACGCCTACCAGCGCCAGGAGCCGGCCCAGCAGATCAACAATCCGGTCTGGCACATCCACGGCGGCCGCCCGCCGCAGGAAGGCTCGCCGGTCAGCTTCAGTCTGCTGCTGAACCTGGTCTCGGCCGCCGACGCCCAGGACAAGGCGGTGCTGTGGGGCTTCCTGTCGCGCTACATCCCGGGCGCGACGCCGGAGAGCCACCCGCTGCTCGACACCCTGGCCGGCTACGCGGTCGCCTACTACGAAGACCAGATCAAGCCGAACAAGGCCTTCCGCGCCCCGGACGATAAGGAGCGCGCGGCCATGCTGGACCTGCGCGCCCGGCTGGCCGCCATGCCGTCCGACTGCCAGGACGCCGAGCTGATCCAGAACGAGGTCTACTCGGCCGGCAACGACGCCGGGTTCGATCCGCTGCGCAGCTGGTTTCAGGCGCTGTACGAGGTTCTGCTCGGCCAGAGCCAGGGTCCCCGCTTCGGCAGCTTCGCCGCCATCTTCGGCCTGCCCCGCACGATCGCCCTGATGGACGAGAAGCTGGGATGACCGTCATTGCGTCCTTCGACACGCCCGCTGGCGCGGGCTACTCAGGATGACGAAGAGGGCGGGCTCCACAAGATTTCGTCATCCTGAGTAGCGATCCGGACGGATCGCGTGTCGAAGGACGCACCATGCCCATCGCGCCAAAGAAAACAAACAAACAGCCTGTACGTAAAAAGCGGCTGTCCCCGATGGAACGGCCGCGGGTCGAGGCCCTGTTTGAACGCTTCTCCACCCTGGCGGAAAACCCCAAGACCGAGCTCCACTTCGACAGCCCCTTCACTCTGGTTGTCGCCGTCGCCCTGTCCGCCCAGGCCACCGACGTTCAGGTCAACAAGGCGACGGACAAGCTCTTCGCCGCCTACAACACGCCTCAGCAGATCTACGACCTCGGCGTCGACGGCCTGATCCCCTGGATCAATTCCATCGGCCTGTTCCGCAACAAGGCCAAGAACGTCATCGAGCTTTCGCGGATCATCCTGGAGCAGCATGGCGGCCAGACTCCGCTGAACCGCGAAGACCTCCAGGCCCTCCCCGGCGTCGGCCGCAAGACCGCTTCCGTGGTGCTCAACGAACTCGACATCGAACCGGCCATCGCCGTCGACACCCACGTCTACCGCGTCTCGCACCGCCTGAAGCTGTCAGCCGGCAAGACCCCCGACGCTGTCGAAGCCGACCTCATGGCCATCGTGCCGCAGCCTTATCTCACCCGCGCGCACCACTGGCTGATCCTGCACGGCCGCTACGTCTGCCTGGCCCGCAAGCCGAAGTGCGCGGAATGCCAGGTCGCCGACCTCTGCCCGTCGCGCGAACTCTTCATGGGCGGCTAGGCCTCGAGCGCCGCCTTCACCGCCGCCCCGAACCGTCCGCCGGCCTTGGGGGCGTACTGCAGGAAGAGGTCCGGTTCGATCGCTTCCAGCTCCATGAGCTTCAGCTGACCGTCCAGCCCGCGCAGCAGGTCGATCCGCGCATAGGCCAATGGCGGCACGGCGGCGAGGATCTCCTGCGCGACGCCCTCCGCGCCCTCCCACGGCTTCACCCGCGAGATCTTGCCGCCGAACTGCGGCTGCACCCGGAAGTCACCCCTGGCCGCGATCTTGGTCACCGCATGGCTGAACTTGCCGCCGAAATAGAGCAGTGAAATCTCCCCCTCCTTGCCGACCGAGGGCAGAAAGGGCTGGATCAGGGCCGGGCCGTCGACCCCGTCGCCCAGGTCATCGCCGGGGCTGAGCTTGAGCGTCTGGTGCGAGCCGCCACTGATCCGCGGCTTGGCCACCACCACCCCGCCGCCGAAACTGTCCCGCGCCGCTTCGATATTCTCCGCCGTCAGCGTCTCGACACTGATCGTCGGCACCACCGGCGCGCCCTTGGCGCCCAGCTCCGCCAGATAGGCCTTGTCGGTGTTCCAGCGCAGCACCGACAGGGGATTGATCATGCGCTGACCGGCCGCCTCGAACTGGTCCAGCCGCGCCAGCCAGTCGGCCGGGCGCTTGTGATAACCCCAGGCGATCATCGGCAGCACGGCGTCGAAGTCGCCCTCCAGCGGCTCGGTCCAGACCTGCGGCGTCGCCCTGATGCCGCTGGCCGCGAGTCCGGCCTCCAGCTTGGCGTACCACTCGGGCCAGAACGACTTGTAGAGCAGTTCTTCGACGGCAGGGGTGAGGATGGCGACGTTCATGCCTCGCTCTACCGGCCTTTGGGGATGCCCCACAACCCCGGCAGGGATTGGCCTTTGGCGCCCCTTCCTGTAACGACCCCAGCGTTTGCCAACTGAAAGCCTCTCCATGACCGCCACCTACGACGTCGCCGCCATCGGCAACGCCATCGTCGACGTTATCGCTCCGGCGGAGGAAGGCTTCCTGCATGCCGAGTGCCTGGTGAAGGGCTCAATGCAGCTGATCGACGAGGCGCGCGGCGTCGAGCTCTACGGCCGCATGGCCAAGGGTCTGGAGACCAGCGGCGGTTCGGCCGGCAACACCATCGCCGGCATCGCCAGCCTGGGCGGCAAGGCGGCCTATCTCGGCAAGGTCGCGCCCGACGAGCTGGGCGACGTCTTCGCCCACGACATGCGCGCCATCGGCGTCCACTTCGACACCGCGCCCCTGGCAAACGGCCCGGCCACGGCCCGCTGCCTGATCAACGTCACCCCCGATGGTCAGCGGACCATGTGCACCTATCTGGGCGCCTCGACCGAACTGACTCCGGAAGACGTCCCCACCGACATCATCGAGCAGTCGGCCATCGTCTATCTTGAAGGCTACCTGTTCGACCCCTCGGACGCCCGCCGCGCCTTCGCCAAGGCCGCCGGCATCGCCCATTCGTCCAACCGCCTGATCGGCATCACCCTGTCGGACAGCTTTGTGGTCGAGCGCCACCGGGGCGAGCTGATGGGCTTCATCGAGGGCCAGGCCGACATCGTCTTCGCCAACGAGGACGAGGTGAAGGCCCTGTTCCAGACCGACGACTTCGAGATCGCCGCCGCGAAACTGGGCGCCATCACCAACATCGCCGCCATCACCCGTGGCGAACAGGGCTCGCTGATCCTGGCGGGCCAGAACAGCCATCGCATT
>JANPKF010000111.1:0-4762 GCA_031425895.1 Caulobacteraceae bacterium
CAAGATCACCCCGGACGAATTCAAGGTGGTCACCAAGGCGCCGCTGGTCGTGCCGCCCGACTACGCCCTGCGCCCGCCGGCCCCCGGCGAGCCGCGCCCAGCCGAGCTCGAGCCCGACAGCGCCGCCCGCGCCTCGGCCCTGGCCCGCGCCCAGGCCACCGAGCGTTCCGACGGTGAAAAGGTGCTGGTCGCCAAGGCTGGTGCGAACAGCGCCGATCCTCTGGTTCGCTATGTCGTCGACGACGAATTCGGCGATGTCGCCCACAAGGAAAAGAGCTTCGCCGACACGGTGATGTTCTGGCGCAAGGACAAGGCCCCGACCGCCGCCATCGACCCGGCGTCCGCCCCGGTCGTCGACGCCGCCGCCGAGGAAGAGCGCATCAAGTCCCTGACCGGCGGCAAGAACGTCGTCATCAAGCGCGAAAAGAGCGGCTGGGTGAAACTGCCGGGCCTGTAGCCGGTTGGGGACCGGTTGGCCGCAACGCGGCCTACCTGTCCCCGATTTGCGCCGAACGGGGACAGGAACGCCGCTCCAGCCGTCGTTTTCACCGATCCAACAGCGTGCGCGGCGATCCAGTCCCCATCACCCCGCACTGGCCGGCGTCTCGACCTTGAACCCCCGCGCCCGCAGCTGGTCCAGCACCCCGCCGCGCGCCAGCAGCTGACGTAGGTCGACGACCGCCACCGCCTTGCCGGGCACGCCCATCTGGCGGCCGATGGTCCTCGCGGTATCGTCCATCGCCCTGCGGCTCAGGGCGCTCAGCATCGGCAGCCGGGCCAGGCAGCGGTCGAACCCGCGCTGGGCCCGCAGCGCCGCCTTCACATCACCCCGCGCCCATCCGGCAGATGCTTCCTTCAACGGCCCGCGCCCGGCCTCGACCTGGTCGAGGGCGTCCTCCAGGCAGACCCGCTGGCCGGCGGCGTCGATATTGACCAGCGACTTCAGGGCCGGCATCGGATCGATGGCCGCCCCGGCCCGGATCTGCTTCACCTTCGCCTTACGGGCCAGGGCCAGGATGCGGCTCTCCGGCTGGCCCTCGTCGAACTTCAGCGGCTTCTGCATCTCGCCGGCCAGAATCAGCCCCTGAACCCCCGGCTTCCACCGGGCCAGGGTCTCCGGCTTGACCTTCAGGGCCGCCCGGTTGCGCTCCAGCCGCGCCGCCAGCGCCCCTTCGACCGGCGGCCCGCCCTGGAACTTCTTCTGGTTGGTCAGCAGATAGGTGGTCATCACCACCGGCCGGGCCTTGATCTTCGGCGGCAGGATCAACGCCTTGGCGCCGTCCAGCCGCATGACCAGGCGCCGCTCGTCCCACTTCGTCCCCTTTGGCAGGGACCCGGGCACGCCCAGCACGTAGATCGTCGTGTCGCCGTCCGACACCTTCCAGAAGGCCGGCCCGCCGAGGTTGGACGAAATGACCAGTTCCTCGACCAGCGTCCCCTCGGGATCGTCGCCTGAAACAGGGACAGCCGGTTGCGCCGTGGCGATCACCGGCGCGAAGGGCCATATGGCCATCATCACGGCCAACGCCGTGGTCAGGATGGGTCTGCGGATCGCTGCGGTCATGGCGCCCGGAATCGGTTAGGTTGCTGCTCTTATGCCCATTCGCCGCCTTCCGCCCGAGACCGTCAACCGCATCGCCGCCGGCGAGGTGGTCGAACGCCCCGCCAGCGCGGTCAAGGAACTGGTCGAAAACGCCCTCGACGCCGGCGCCCTGAAGATCGCCATCGAGGCCGACGGCGGCGGCCTCAGCCGTATCCTCATCGCCGACGACGGCTCCGGCATGGGCCCGGACGATCTCACCCTGGCGGTCGAACGCCACGCCACCTCCAAGCTCAGCCCCCAGGCCGACGGCAGCTGGGACCTCCTCAACATCTCGACCATGGGCTTTCGCGGCGAGGCCCTGCCGTCGATCGGCTCGGTCGCCCGCCTGACCATCTCCAGCCGCCCCCGGGGCGCCGCCGACGCCTACGCCATCCTCGTCGAGGGCGGGGCCACGGGCGCGCCCGGCCCCTCGGCCTTCGCCGGACCGCACGGGGCCCGGGTCGAGGTCCGCGACCTCTTCTACGCCACCCCCGCCCGGCTGAAGTTCATGAAGTCCGAGCGGGCCGAACAGATGGCCATCACCGAGGAGGTGAAGCGCCAGGCCATGGCCCATGAGGCCACCGCCTTCAGCCTCGACCTCGACGGCCGCCGCGTTCTGCGCCTGCCGGCCGAGCCGCCAGGCCCGGAGGGGCGCCTGGCCCGCCTCGCCGCCGTGCTCGGCCGCGAGTTCCAGGAGAACGCCCTGGAGATCGACCAGGAACGCGAAGGGGTCCGCCTCAGCGGCTTCGCAGGCCTGCCGACCTACAACCGCGGCAACGCCGCCCACCAGTACCTGTTCGTCAACGGCCGCCCGGTCCGCGACCGCCTGCTCCAGGGCGCCCTGCGCGCCGCCTATGCCGACTACCTGGCCCGCGACCGCCACCCGGCCGCCGCCCTCTATCTCGAGCTCGAACCGACCCTGGTCGACGTCCACGTCCACCCCGCCAAGGCCGAGGTCCGCTTCCGTGACCCGGCCCTGGTGCGCGGCCTGATCATCGGCGCCCTGCGCCACGCCCTGGCCGGGGCCGGCCACCGCTCCTCGACCACCGCCTCCAACTCGGCCCTGGCCGGCTTCCGCCCCGGCGGCGGCTACGGCGGCTATCGCCCGGGTCCGCCCGCCACCGGCTTCTCCGCCTGGCAGCAGGGCGGCTGGCAGCCGACCCAGACCGGCAACCTGCCCGGCCTGAATGACGTCTCCGCCCGCGTCGAGCCCGGCCCCGGCGGCTTCGGCGAAGCCATGGCCGGCTTCGACATGGACCTTATGGAGCGCCCCGGCGCGCCTCAGCCTGGCGTCATCGACCCCGTCGACTTCCCGCTCGGCGCCGCCCGCGCCCAGGTGCACGAGACCTACATCGTCGCCCAGACCCGCGACGGCATGGTCATCGTCGACCAGCACGCCGCCCACGAACGGCTGGTCTACGAGCGCATGAAGAAGGAGATGGCGGCCGGCGGCGTCGCCCGCCAGACCCTGCTCCTCCCCGAAGTCGTCGATCTCGACCCGTCGGAGGCCGAACGCGTCTGCGCCCGCGCCGACGAACTGGCGGCGCTCGGCCTCGTCATCGAACCTTTCGGCCCCGGCGCCGTCCTGGTCCGCGAGACCCCGGCCCTGCTCGGCGAAACCAACGCCGCCGGCCTGATCCGCGACATCGCCGACGACCTCGCCGAGAACGACACGGCCCAGGCGCTGAAGGAGCGGCTGGAAGAGGTCTGCTCGACCATGGCCTGCCACGGCTCGGTCCGCGCCGGCCGCCGCCTCAACGGCGCCGAAATGAACGCCCTGCTCCGCGAAATGGAAGCCACCCCCCACAGCGGCCAATGCAACCACGGCCGCCCGACCTACGTCGAGCTGCGCCTGGCCGACATCGAGCGGCTGTTCGGCCGGCGCTAGCGTAAGGCGGCGCCGGTTGCGCGCGCTCCCTCCCCTTTATGGGGAGGGACAGACGGCGAAGCCGTCAGGGTGGGGAAGACGGAAGCAGCGCGCCCCTGCCCGTGAGTACCCCACCCTGCGCGCTGCGCGCGCTGTCCCTCCCCATAAAGGGGAGGGAGGAACGCGCCCGGCCTTCATCCCTTAGGCCGGCTCGGTGGTTGTGTCCTTCGCGACACCCAGGGCCTGAGATCGCCATACGTCGTCTCGACGAACGCCGTTCCCCGCGCTAACCAGAGCCGTCAACTGAGGTACGCCCTATGTCACCCCTTGCCGTCGAGGCCTGGGCCTAAGGCGACCGGATAACCACGCCGGTCGTCGCACGAGCCCACTGAACCGCCCGCCCCGTCTGATGACGTGGGCGCGGCTCGTCATGCCTCGCGACATCGGGTTTTCCATTGAACATCTCCAAGACGCAGCAACGCGTGCTGCATGCCCTTGCCCAGGGCGGCCGGATCGACCTCGTGCGCGAGGGTGACAGGATCACGGACGTCGAATGCCTGTCCCGCGAGGGCTGGTTGCTGACCGACTGCACCCTCGGCCTCTTCAAGAGCCTCAAGCACAAACGACTGATCGCCAGCACCGGCGGCGGCCCCTACCGCATCACGCGCCAGGGCCTCGCCAACCTCCGGGCCCAGCTCAACAACCGGGTCACGGCCAAGAGCTGGTGAAGGGGGACAGGTTGGCCGCCCTCAGGCGGCCTGCCTGTCCCCTAGCTGACCCGCAGAAAATGCACCCGCGCCGCGCCATAGTCCCGCGCGTCCAGCACCTCAAACCCGGCTGGCGCAAAGGCGTTCTCGTCCGACCCCCGCTCGACCATCACCACCGCCCCGGGCTTCAGCCAGCCAAATTCGACCAGCTGCGCCATCGCCTTCTCGGCCAGCCCCTTGTGATAGGGCGGATCCAGCATCGCCAGGTCGAACGGCGGCCCGGCGCTGCCCGGGCGCACGCCCAGGTCCGTTGCGTCCCGCCGATGGATGCGGGTGCTGCCGAACAGCCCGAACGCCTCGATATTCTCGCGGATCGCTCCTCGCGCCGCATCGTCGGTCTCGACAAACAGACAGAAGGCCGCCCCCCGCGACATCGCCTCCAGCCCCAGTGCCCCGCTGCCTGCAAACAGGTCCAGCACCCGCGCGTCCTTCAGCTCCGGCGCCCAGGCCGCATGCTCCAGGATGTTGAACACCGCCTGCCGGGCGCGGTCAGACGTCGGCCGGGTGGTCTGGCCGGGCGGGGTGACGATGGGGCGGCCCTTGAAC
>JANPKF010000112.1:0-1874 GCA_031425895.1 Caulobacteraceae bacterium
GTGGCCGCCGTAGAAGCCGTGCTCGACCGAGAACATGTGCATCGAGCCGCCCTTGCCCTTGCTGATGCCGGCGGCGCGGCCGGTCAGTTCGGCCATGACTTCGCGGGCGTCCATGCCGGCCGCCAGCATGTGGCCGTGGTCGCGGTAGCCGGTGATGATCTGGTCGCCCTTCACACGGATGGCTTCCATGCCGACGGCGATGGCTTCCTGGCCGATGTAGAGGTGGCAGAAGCCGCCGATCAGGCCCATGCCGTACAGCTGGCCGGCCCGCTCCTCGAAGCGGCGGATCAGCAGCATGTCCTTGTAGTACTTCAGCAGCGTCTCGCGGCTCGTACCGCCCGAGGTCGTGACACCGGTGTCAGAACCTTTGCCCGATGTCTTGGCCTTAGTCGCCCGCGCCATGCATTTCTCCCAGAACCGTTATCACGGCGGCCTTTTCCTTGCCTGGACCATGAGCCAGGGCGAAAAGTTCGACCCGGATCAGGGCTGCAGACGGATCACATAATCCCTTGGGTCCGCGAAGCCTAGGACAGAACGCGCACGTTCTTCCAAAAGGTCACGCGAAAGGCTGCCATCGCGTAGTAGCCGAGCGCGGGCTTCGAGGTCCATCCTCTCCTGCCGGGTCAGCTTCAGCTTTTCGTGTAACTGCGTCTGTTCCGCGCGCCGTTGATTGGACAACAGCCATCCGAGCTCCCCGGTAAGACCGTGGAAGACGAAATACACGATCAGCCCCAGGAGGGTGATCGTCGGCAGGTAGGGGCGGATACGCGCGAGCATGCGCTGAACGGAGTCCTGGAACTGGAAAGCCCTGTCAGAATCTCATTGTCATGCTTAACGGATTGCTACTCGCGGGTGAGTTCCTGCCGCATGAACAGGAAGATGGTCAGCCCGGCGAAGACGGCGATCCACAGCAGCAGGAAGACGGTGGCCAGCTCCGCCCCTTGGGCCGTCACCCCGCCGATGCCGACCGATCCGCCGCGCAGGACCTGGGCCGACAGGCCGGGGAAGGTCAGCAGGGCGTCCCACGGCGGGTTGATCGGGTCTGGCCGGGCGATGCCCATGATGATGGCCTGGGCGAAAGCCAGCAGCAGGGTGACGATGATCGCCGCCACATTGGTGCGGGTCAGCACCGCCAGCAGGGCCGCCACCGAGCCGACCACCAGCAGCTCCAGCCAGGCCGCCGCGAAGGCGCGCAGGAAGGCCGGGCCGAAGACGGCGAAGTTGACGGCCTCGAAGGCCTCGCCCTCGATGATGGCGCGGACGATGCCGGCCAGGACTCCGCCGATCCCCATGCCGACGAGGGCCAGGGCCGTTGCCCCCGCATAGACGCCGAACTTGGCCAGCATCAGGTTCAGCCGGCTGTTGCGGGGCGTCTGCAGTCGCCAGGTCTCCCATCGATAGTCGGTGCCGAAGATGGCGGCGGCGCCGATCAGGAAGAAGATCTGGGTGATCGGCGAGCCTGTGCCGGTCAGCGCGCCGACCAGGTCGGAGCCCATGTTCACCTGGCCGGGAATCTGGGCCTTGGCCACGAACTTGACGAACAGGGTGGCGATCAGGCCCAGCAGGAAGACGCCGATGCCCGGGACCGTGAAGCCGAAGATGACCGCGCCCTTGTCGCGCCACAGGCGGAACTGCTCGGCCTTCAATGCATCCAGCAGCATGCTTACGACCTCGTATGGAAGAGATAGGCGCGCTCGAGATCGCCGCCGACCCAGCGGGCCTCAGTGATGTCGACGCCCCGGCCCGCCAGGGCGCGGATAAGGTCCGGGGCTTCGGTGCGGGTGATGGCGGCAAGGACGGCCTCGCCATCGGCTGTTCCGCGCTTGCCGAGGATGTCGAGGACGGCGGCCTGGGGCGTGGCCAGGATGCGCAGC
>JANPKF010000113.1:0-2129 GCA_031425895.1 Caulobacteraceae bacterium
GCCTTCGGCTGCGCCCCCAACTTCGCCGCCGCCGAGATCGAGGGCATCGACGGCGTCGAACAGCTCGACATCGCCATGGCCAAGGACCTCGGCTACCGCATCCGCCTGATCGCCTCGACCGAGCGCACCGACGACGGCGTCGCCGTCCGCGTCCACCCCAGCCTCGTCGCCTTCGGCCATCCCCTGGCTGAGACCCGCGGCGCCACCAACGCCCTGTTCATCGAAGGCGCCCGCATCGGCCGCATCTTCATCCAGGGCCCCGGGGCCGGCGCCGGCCCGACCGCGGCCGCCGTCGCCGCCGACATCGCCGACGTCATGACCCACGCCAAACGCCCGGTCTTCCAGGCCCCGGCCGGCCAGCTGCCGCCCTTCGTCGCCGTCGCCCCGACGCGCCGCGTCGGCAAGGCCTACCTGCGCCTGCTGGTGAAGGACCAGCCCGGCGTCATCGCCGCCGTCTCCGAAACCCTGGCCGAATGCGGCGTCTCCATCGACAGCTTCCTGCAGAAGCCGGTGGAAGACGTCGGCGGCGTGCCGATCGTTCTGACCACCCACGCGGTGGCGGAGTCGGTGCTCACCGACGCCATCGACCGGCTCGAGCGTCTGCCGGTGGTTCTGGAACGGCCGAAGCTGCTGCGGATCGCGCGGATTTGAGCGTAAGGGGACTGTCTCGCGAAGCGTGACAGTCACCGTCCGCGCTGAACGGTGACAGTCATCCTGCTACGCCGCAGGACAGTCACAGTATTTCACTCCCGCCGCAGCGCCCGCACAGCCGCCCGCAACAGCGTCACGGTCTCGCCACTCGCCGCCATGTCGTAGGGTGTGCGCCAGGCGCTCTGGAAGACGGCGACCACCTGTTCGCCCGGGTTGATATAGATCAGCTGGCCAAAGGCGCCGACCGCCGCGAAGACGCCGTCGTGAACGCCCGGGGCGGGCGGCGTCGCCCACCAGTGATAGCCGTAGCCGCCCGGATCGCCCGGCCCAAGGCGCCCAAAGCCGGTCGCCTCGCAATCCGGCTGGCCCGCCAGATCGCGCCAACCGCCAGGCAAGACCCGTCTCCCGTCGCCAGGGACCCCGTCCTCCAGCATCAGCAGTCCAAAGCGCCCCATGTCGCGCAACCGGGCGCTGATACCGAACCCGCCCATCTCCAGGCCGTCTTCCGACTCCAGTTGCCAGTGCCCGTCGGCCTCCATTCCGCCAGGTCCCCACAGGCGCTCGGCCAGATAATCGGCCAACGGACGCCCCGTCGCGGCGGCGACAACCGCGGCCAGCACGAGGCTGTCGCCGGTCGAATAGTTGAAAACCGTTCCCTGTGGATGGGCGCGGGGCAGTTGGCAAAGCAGGTCAAGCACCGCCCCCGGCCGCCGACGGGCCATGGCCCGTCCAAGGCGTTGAACCTCTGAGCCCGCCTCGGGATCGTAGTCCTCGCGCCAGGCCACGCCGGAGCACATCCGCAGGAGATTGCGGATCGTCACCCCTTCATAGGCCGAGCCCTTCAGACGCGGCGCATGGAGATCGCAAGGATCGTCGAGGCTGCCGATGGCGCCGTCGTGAAGGGCGGCGCCCGCCAGCGTCCCGGTGACCGACTTGGCGGTCGAGAAGCTGCTCCACAGGCTCTCCGGTCCATTGCCCATGCCGTATTGCTCAAGCGCGATCTCCCCGCCCTTCAGGATCAGCAGTCCGGCCGTCCGGCGGCGCTCCATGAACGCGGCGACGCTGACGGTCAGGTCGCCCAGCCGCCAGGTGAGGTCCTCGAGCCAGCGACCATGCGGGGGAAGCGGCCGCACAGCGTCGCCGCACCGGATCCGGCGCACCGGCCAGACCTGATCCTGGTTGCGGTAGGTGGCCGCCTGATTCTCAGGCGTCGTCTGCATGATGTTCGCAGCCGCCCGCTCCGCTTCCGTGCCCATGCTCATCTCCGATCTCCCCGTCGAGACCGCACGAAATCGCCTCTGCCGGGTGGCCCGGCAAGGCAACTTAAGTTGGCTTGCCTCACCCGGCCCGGCTTGCCATGGTTATGCTCGCGATCCCTCGCATGGGAGGCCTTGTCCGGCGGGTCCGACGCAATGCTGACGGCTTGGGGGAATGTCTCCGTTGATCCGTGCACTGACCACTAGACCCATCGCGTCCAG
>JANPKF010000114.1:0-3132 GCA_031425895.1 Caulobacteraceae bacterium
TTCGACCCGGCGGCCTTGCCGACAGCGCCTGGTGACTTCACCGCCACCGCCACCGACGGCAAGGTCGCTAAGCTCCAGTCCTACGGGATGTTCGACTTCCAGGCCGCCGACGCCGAGGGGCGGCCGCTGACCGTGGCGCCAGGGGTCGAACTGCCTCTCACACTTCGGCTGCCCGACCGCCTGCGGCCGCCGCCGGGCGAGGCTATCGGCCTCTACCGGTTCGATCAGGCGGCAGGCCGCTGGGCCAGCATGGGCGCGATCCGGCAGACCGGGTCGCTTGCCTATAGCGGCGTAATCACCAGCACCGGCGAGTGGAACGCGGACGATCCTTTCGATACCACCTGCATCACCATCCGGGCCTACTCCGTCGACGTCCAGACCCAGGCGCAGGTTCCGTTCCCGAACGCCGAGGTTTGGGCCCAGGGAGTCGATTACGCCTCGACCAGCGTCGGCCATACCAACGCCAACGGTCTGGTCTGCCTGCTGGTCAAGCGCAATGCGACAGTCTCGATCACCGCCTACGCCGGCAACTGGACGACCATGACCCCGACCGTCCTGCAAACGCCGAACGTCCAGTCCGGCGCCGGTGACTGCGGCAACCCGAACCTCTGCCCGCTCGTCACCTCTATCGTCATGGATCTGGTGGTTGGATTGCCCGAGTAAGCCCGGCAGGCTCGCGTCGGTCGCAACGGTGGTCTAGGACCCGCCAGACTGGCAGGCGATCATGCCGGCTGCCGGGACCACGGTCTCCCAGCCGGCGGCGTCCTTGAGTTCAACCGAACCCTCGCGGGCGACAACGCCGCCGATCAGACCGTTGGGTGTCTCACCCCGGAAACGAACGGTGAGGGTCAGGCCCTGACCGCTAAAGGTCTGCTGCTCATACAGCCCCATGACCTGTTCGCCGTCCCAGGCGGTCAGCGGCAGGTCGATGGTCTTGCCCTTCATCACGACCCGGGCCGAAGCCGGGTTCTGGGTGACCATGAGGATGCGCCGGGTCGGGCTGGTATTGGCCCACAGGAACAACGCGCACTGGCCGGGGGCCAGCTTCTGCTGCGCCAGCTCCTCGAATGGCACGCCGCCGTCGTTGGGCGCCGGGGCGTTCTGGGTCCTGGGCGCGGCGAGGGCGGCCGTGGCGGTGAAAACCACGGCGGCAACTGTCAGCAGTCGGATCATGGACGTCCCTCGGCGGTGCGGCGCCAGCGGTCACCGTCCTGGGTAAAACCGGCGGCAGCCAGAGTCTGCCCTATCGCCGGGTCCGTGGGAATGAAGATCAGCTCGGAGCGCCAACCGCCGTCACCCGCCAGACTGATCAGCGCTTCGATCCTCAGGCCCTGGCCCTCGCCCGCGAGGGGCAGCACCCAGCGTCCGGCGCTGCAGACCGGCGTTCCGGTCAGCGTGACGGGTTGGGGCAGGGGGCCGGTTCCGCCCAGTTGGGCGACCGCCTTGCCGCCCGCCTGCCGGCACTGGCCGCGCTGGAAGACGCCCGTGACCTTCTCCAGTTTGAGGGCGCCGCTGACCGGTCCGGCAAAGCCAAGGCGGTCCAGAGCCAACGCGCCGTTGACCTGTTCGGCCCCCGTGCGCGCACCAGCGGCCAACAACAGGCCCCGGCCTGTGAACGCCGCCCCGCCTGCGTCCGCTTCCAGGCGCACCGCGCCCGTCAGTAGAGGCAGGATCTGGGTGCGGGTCTTGACGGCCCCAAGCGGCAGGCCGGCCAACCGGGCATCGGTCAGGCGGCCGCTCCACAACGTGCCCTCGGCCTTCCCGGCGGTCAGCCGGCCCTTGGCAGCGCCCAGCGCCAGTGACAGGGGCGCGCCAAGGATCAGGGCGATGGCGAAGGCGGCGACGAACAGGATCAGAAGTTGCGGTGTTCTCATGGCGCGGTCCGCCCCAGCGTGATCTGCGCCTCAAGCAGGCCACCGTCGGTGCGCGAGGCGGTCATTTCGCTGACCGCCACGCCCTGGGCGCGGGCCAGGCTGGTCAGCCAGCCCATCATCAGGCCAGGATCGGCCCCGGTCAGCCAGATCGTCAGACGGCCGTCGGCCTCCTCGCGTCGACGGTCGATGGTCAGGCCGGCGGCGGCGGCAGAGGCTTCGACCACCGTCTGCAGCGGCTGGCCCGAGGTCACCGGCAGTCCGCCGGTCCGGGCGGCGCCGTCCAGCTGGGCGAAGCGGTCGGCCGCCTTGCGCAGCCTGGCCTCGGAGCCTTTCACCGCGCTGTTCAGGGGGACCAGCACCGCGAACCAGCCGACAACCAGCAACAGGGCCAGGCCCATCGCCGCCAGCATCATCTGTTCGCGTCGGGAGCGGGCCTCCCAGGCGATACGCAGGCGGTCGATCATCGGGCGCTCCGGACGATGAGGTCGGTGCTGATGCGCCCGCCTTCGGTGACGGTAGAATCTTCGATCAGGTCGAGGCCGGCCTGGGCGGCGGCGGCCTTCAGGGTATCGAGGTCGGAGTAGTTGACGTAGGCGACGCTGATCCTCAAGGCCCCGTCCTCGCCATAGACGAGGGTCTCCATGCGCACCGGGCCGCTGGCCTGCACCACCTGGAATGTGGCCGCTGAAAGCTCGAGGAAGCGGTCGGCGGTGCGGCGGGCCTCCAGTTGGGCGAGGGCCTTGCTGGCGGGATCCTTCTGGCCGCGGAGGGAGGGGACCATGGCCACGGCCCGGCGGTCGGCGCGGTCCTCCAGCCCCATCGCGCCGCCCGTGTTGCGGGCGATCTGGGCGCCGGCGATCAGTAGCGGCGAAATCACCAGCAGGGCGGCAAGAATGGCGGCGCGTTTCCAGCCGCCGCCTTCGCTGCGCTCGCCACCGGGGGCGAAGGGGCCTTGCAGCAGGTTGATGGCCGGGGCCTCGGCGCCGCGGGCCAGAAGGGCGGCGGACTCCAGCGGATTGGCCGGCGTAGGCGTGCGCGGGCCCAAGACGGCAGCCAGCAGCTCCGGCTCGCCTGAAAGGGCAAGTTCGTGGCCGCGCACGGCCAGCAAGGGTCCAAATCTTACGCCAACCAGGCCGTCCCCGGCCGGCGGCAGGATCAGGTGGTCGGGTGTGACCACGTCCGGCCTGACCCCCAGCGCCGCCGCGCGGTCCAACCAGCCCTGAAGTCGGGGGGCGTCGACGATGGCGGTCAAGCGGGC
>JANPKF010000115.1:0-7777 GCA_031425895.1 Caulobacteraceae bacterium
TGGCCGCGGCCCCGCATCCGGCCCACGCCCCCGCCCACAAGAACGGCAAGGCCGCCTGATGGCCCGCTTCAGCTTCCGCCGCGCCGAACCGGAACCGGTCTTCGAGGGGGTCGCCACCCCCATCGTCGCGGTCGCCGAGGCCCCGCCGCCGTCCAGCGTCGACAACGAGATGCTCGATATGCGGCTTCGGCTGCATGCCCGGCTGATCGAGGAGATCGATCTGGGCAAGCTGGGCGAACTGGACGAGGGCGAGATGCGCCGTCAGGTGCGCAAGCTGGTCGGGGACTTCGCCAAGGACGGCCGGCTGGCGCTGAACACCGTCGAGCTGGACCAGCTGGGCGCCGAGGTGTTCGACGAGATGGTGGGGCTGGGCCCCATCGAGCCGCTGCTGAAGGACGAGTCGATCACCTCGGCGCCCAGCTGGTCCAGCTCGACGGTGTTCAGCGCCAGCCGGCCGTCCTTGGCGAAGTCCCCGACCAGCTTGCGCACCTGACGGCGCATCTCGCCCTCGTCGAGTTCGCCCAGCTTGCCCAGATCGATCTCCTCGATCAGCCGGGCATGCAGCCGAAGCCGCATATCGAGCATCTCGTTGTCGACGCTGGACGGCGGCGGGGCCTCGGCGACGGCGACAATGGGAGTGGCGACCCCCTCGAAGACCGGTTCCGGTTCGGCGCGGCGGAAGCTGAAGCGGGCCATCAGGCGGCCTTGCCGTTCTTGTGGGCGGGGGCGTGGGCCGGATGCGGGGCCGCGGCCAGCAGGCGGTCGACGATGTCGTCGACATCCCGGGCGATGCGGCTCTTCGGCCGGTGGCTGCGGATCGGACCACCCAGGTTGACCGAAGCGGCCGCGGCTTCCCAGTCGCTGGTCAGGCCGCCGTCGACCTTGCGGCCAAGGGCCTTCTCGGCCTCGCTGGTCGAGGGCGCGGGCCCGAACACCCGCTTGGCCAGGCGATTGAGAATGATGCGCGGACCCGGGCCCTCCGGCAGATCGGCCTCAAACTCGGCGACCAGACTGCGGGCTGCCAGCAGGGCCGGCACCGTCAGCTCACTGACGACCAGCAGGGCGTCGGACCCGGCCATCACATCCATGGTCCAGCTGCGGCGGTGGCGCGGCGCATCGACGATGACGAAGTCATAGACCTGGCAGGCGACATCCAGCACCCGCAACACCGCTTCGGCCGAGACCACCTCGAAACCGTGCGGATCGCGGGCCTGGGCGATCAGGTCGAAGCCGCCGGGGGCGGGGCTGGCGAATACTTCCAGCAGGGCGGCGTCTATACGCTCCGGCTCCTGGCTGGCGCGGCCCAGCATCATGTTGGCGGCGGCGCCCAGATAGGCCGCGCTGGCCCCGTCGGCGAGGTTTAGGTCGATAAGGCAGACGCGCTTCTGGCCCTGGGCCCGTTCGGCCAGGGCGGCGGCCAGTTCGACGCAGAGGGTGGTGGCGCCCGCCCCGCCGACGGCGCCGGTGATGGTCCAGCAGCGGCCGGTCTGCACATGCGGCGCAGCTTGCGCGATCTCGACGGGCTTGAGCAGCATCATCGCCGCCTCGGCCAGGTCCTTCGGCCCGAACGGCGCCTCGACGACGTCAGCGCGCGGCAGGCGCAGCAGGGCCCGCATCAGCCCGGCCGGCATGTTGTCCCCGGCCATGATGGCGGCCGGCGGGAAGGGCAGTCTGGCCAGCAGGGCGATGGCTTCGGCGAGGGCGACGGGATCGGCGCTGGCGTCCAGCACCGCCAGTTCCGGCTCATGACCAGGCGGCCAGCCGGGCGGCAGGGCGTCAGGGGACATGACTTCCAGGCGAGCGCCCTCGAAGGCGGCCCGGCAGGCCTCGGCCAGACCGGGACCGATGGCCAAAACGCGGCGGTCGGCGAAACTCATGGTCTGGTTTCCTCTAATTGGACGCGGGCAGGCCGGGCGCGCCGACCGGGGCGGACATCGGCTTGTCCATGACCATGCCGGCGAAGATCACGTCGATGGCGGTGGGTTCGGTCCCGGCGATCATCGGGTTGGGGCTCAGGGACTGGCTGCCGTTCGCCGTCGTCAGCCGCGGCGTGACGAGGATCAGCAGTTCGGTCTCGGACCGCTTCCAGCGGCCGGACTTGAACAGGGTCCCCAGCACCGGGATGTCGCCCAGCCAGGGCAGCTGGCGCACGGCGTTGACGTAGTCCTGCTGGAACATGCCGGCGATCGCGAAACTTTCGCCGTCCCGCAGCTCGATGGTCGTAGAGGCGCGCCGCACGGTCAGGGCCGGCAGTTCGTAGGTCCCGATGCGCAGGGCGTTGGTCGGATCCAGCGCGCTGACCTCGGGCGCGACCTTCAGGCGGATCAGGCCGCTGTCCTGCACGGTCGGCGTGAACTTCAGGTTCACCCCGAACGGCTTGAACTCGATGGTCACCTCGCCGACGCCGGCCGGCACCGGATAGGGGAACTCGCCGCCCGCCAGGAAGGTGGCCTCCTCGCCGCTTATCGCCGCCAGGTTGGGCCGCGCCAGGGTGCGGATGATGCCCTTTTCCTCAAGCGCCTGCAGGGTCAGGTCGATGCTGGCCGTGCCGACATTGGTCTGCACCCGCAGCGCGCCCTGGGCCGGGTTGTTGCCGATCAGGCCGAGGCCCGATCCAAAGACGATGCCGCTGTTGTTGGCCACCGACAGGTTGACGCCGAAGTCCTTCAGGCTGTCGCGGCTGGCTTCGAGAATGCGGACCTCCAGCATGACCTGTTGGGCGGCCTCGACGGTCAGGGTCGAGGAGACCCCGCCGGGCGCATAGCGTTCGGCGATGGTCTTGGCCCGGGCCGCTACCGAGCTGGTCGACACCTGCCCCGACAGCATCAGTCCGCCGGCCAGATTGCTGACCTTGATCGGCTCGCCCGGAAGGGCGGCGGTCATGTCGGCCTGGATGCCGCTCAGGTCGTGGCCGACCTTGACGTCGATCACCTCCACCAGCCGCTTGCTGGTGTCGTAGACCAGGATGTTGGTCGCCCCGAGGGTCTTGCCGCGGATGTAGAGGCTGCGGTCGGTGTTGGCGACGATCTCGGCGATGTCGGGCTGGGCCACGACGATCTGACCGGCCGAGCCGCTCAGGCGGAAGGCGGTCGACTTGTCCTTGGCGACGGTGATCGATCGGCTCGGCGCCGCGTCTGCCGTGAAGGTCGGGAAATCCACATCGGAGATCACCCCGGCCGCGATGTTGGGGGCCGCCGAGACGCCCGGCTTCGGCGGCGTCTTGGGCGCGGATTGGGCAAAGGCCGGGGCGGCCGCGAAGGCCAGGCAGGCGCCGGCGGTCAGGAACAGGGCGCGCATATCAGTAGCCTCCCAGACGATCAGCCGGCACCTGGATGGTGACCCGCTCGGAGCCCTGGACCACGGTCAGGGAGCGTTGCTCGGGCGCCTGAGCCGGCGCCGGACGGCGGGGCGCCGACACCCGCCGGACGGCCGGTCTGGCGCCGGCCGGGGCGGGGGCCAGGCCCTTGGAGGTCCAGGTCAGGGTGCGCACGGGGGCCGCCTCGGCCAGTTCGACCGAGCCGGTGCGGCGCAGGGCCAGGCTCAGCTCTCCGACGTGGGCGGCGACCGCCAGCCTGGCGGCATCCTCCAGGTTGACCTCGAGGGTAGCGGTCTTGGGGATGAACTTGTCGACGTTGGCCGGGTCGGCGATCAGGTCCATGCCCAGCACCCGGACGTTCTGCAGCACCGCGCCGCTGACCGCCCCCTTGCCGCTCACGCCTTCGACCTGGACGCCCTCGGCCGGCTCCATGGCGACCAGCACATCGACACGGTCGCCGGGGGTGACATGGCCGCCGCCGCCGGAAACGTCGGTGACCTTGATCGTATAGGCGCGCATGCCCTCGCCGATGACGGCGGCGACATTGGCCTTGGTCCCGCCGCCCGACAGCTTGGCGGGCAGCAGGGGTTCACGGGCCGAAAGCCGCGCCAGGGTGACCGGCCCGCCGTTGTCCAGCGCCGTGACCGCGTCGATGGTCGAGTATGTGCCGTCCGGCACCGCGTCCCTGGGCAGCTTGAGGATCATCAGGTCCTTGGCCGCCAGCTTCACCCCGAACGGAATGTCGGCCTTGGCGGCGACGACAGGGATCAGGTTGGCGATCGGCGCGGCCGCGGCCGCCTTGCCCTGGCCGGTCCCGTCGGGCAGCCAGGTCTTGGCGACCACCAGCGCTCCGACGCCCAGCAGGGCCGAGGCCCCCAGGCTGACTATAGTGGCGACACGCATGTTGACGTCCCCGCAGTACCCCTGAGGAGTCGCAAACTCGCGGACTCCCCGAACTGACACACAGGGTTACGGGCGGGGACTTAGGATATGCTCAAGATATAGAGTAAAGCTATGTAAACCTTGTTTGGGTGCGCCACATAGTTAGCGGATGGTTACACTTGTTCGTCTTTGGTGACGCCACGGCTATGCGTGGGAATCCTGACGGCCGTGCGCCAGCCGCCCGGCCAGATAGGTCCGCTCCACCGCCCGGTCGCCGCCCAGCACCATCAGGGCGAACAATCGCTCGGCAAGCGTCTCCGCCCGGTGACGGCCAAGCCCGGGAACGCCGCCGGGGTCCAGCACCACGAAGTCGGCCTCCATGCCGGGTTCGAAAGACCCGATGCGATCCTGAAGGCCCAGCGCCTCGGCCCCGCCGCGGCCGGCCATGTGGAGGGCGGTCAGGGGATCCAGCGTCGTTCCCTTCAGCTGGCCGACCTTCCAGGCTTCGGCGGCGGTGGACAGCAGGCTCCAGCTGGTCCCGGCCCCGATGTCGGTGCCCAGCGCCACCTTCACCCCGAACCCCAGGGTGCGCTCCAGGTCGAACAGGCCGCTGCCGAGAAACAGGTTGGAGGTCGGGCAGAAGGCGCAGGCGCACCGCGCCTGGCCCATGCGGCCAAGCTCCCGGTCGCTCAGATGGATGGCGTGGGCGAACACCGAACGCGCGCTGACCAGGCCGAAGCGGTCATAGACGTCCAGATAGTCGGCCGCCTCCGGAAAGGCCTGGCGCGTCGCCTCGATCTCGGCGGCGTTCTCCGACAGGTGAGTCTGCATCCAGACGTCGGGATTGTCAGCGAGCAGCCTGCCCGCCAGGTCCAGCTGTTCGCGGGATGAGCCCAGCGCGAACCTCGGCGTCACCGCGTAGCCCAGCCGGCCCCGACCCCGCCAGGCGCGGATCAGCCCCTGGGTTTCCTCCGCTCCGCCCCGGGCCGTGTCACGCAGACCTTCCGGCCCCTGGTCCATCAGGCACTTGCCGGCGATCAGCCGCATGTCGCGGGTCAGGGCCTCCTCGAACAGGGCCTCGACCGATTCGGCATGCACCGAGCCGAAGACCATGGCGGTTGTCGTGCCGTTGGCCAGCAGGCTGTTCAGGAACCGCCCGGCGGCCTCCTTTGCGTGGGCCGGATCGGCGAAAGCCCGCTCGGCCGGGAAGGTGTAGCGCTCAAGCCAGCCCAGCAGCGCCCCGCCCGGTGAGGCGACCATGTCGAGTTGCGGGAAATGGATGTGGCCATCGACGAACCCGGGGGTCAGGATCCGGCCGGGAAGATGTTCGACAAGCACGCCCTCGGGAAGGGTCGGCGCCAGGTCGCTCCAGGCCCCGGCGCCAACAATCCGGGCGCCGTCCAACAGCAGCAGACCATCCTCGAAATGCCGCAGATTCGCCACATCCGAGGCCGGGTCGCCAAGGGTCCAGACCAGCTCCGAGCGCCACCCTCTCAACCCCGACATCCGACCGCTTTTCCCCGCTCGCCGCATCGCTGCGCTGCAGCGCGCCTCATAGCATGTTGACACCAAAGAGTATTACTCATTGCGGGGAATGGGCGACCAATGTTCTCCGATGAGGCGAGTTACCCCCCAAACTAGGCACGTCGTCACAAATTTGACGATAGACAGCCTGCCACCCTCTCGCCTAGGTTCGACGAACGATGTTCCTATGAAGGGCGGAGTGCGTCTGCGCGCCCGCCGTAATGTTCAGCAACCTGAGGGGGCTGCCTTATGTCCGTTTCCATCCGCAATCGTCGTCGTGTTTCCCTGCTGGCCAGCTCATCGCTGGTCGCCGCCAGCCTGCTGGCCGGCGTCGCGGGCCTTGGCAGCCTCGTGCTCGCGCCCGGGGTGGCCGTGGCCGCCGACGAGTGCGGCGATCCCTCGCTCAATGCCGCCGGCAACGACGTCTTCACCTGCGCCGGCGCCTACGTGAATATCGACTACACGGCGACGACCAACGGCAACCTGACCCTCAACCTTGAGGACGGCGTCACCGTAACCAACGGCATCGCCATCACCGGCAACGCCGGCGAGCGCCTCACCGTCCGCGCCACGACCAACGTCGTCGGCGGCGGCGACCCCAGCGTGGTCAACCCCCTCGGCTACGCCATCAACATCCAGGGCCAGGGCCCGGCGGTCATCGTCGACCTGCGCTCCACCGACGTCGGCGTCGACGGCCTGCCTGGCCCGGCCATCGGCAGCGGTCGCGGCATCAACGCCACCAACACCGCCGGTGACACCCAGGTCCGGATGAACGAAGGCGCCGTCACCGCGACGGCCGGCTTCGGCATCAACGCCACTTCGGCGGGCGGCGGCGACACCACCGTCTACCTGACCAACGGCGCGACCGTGACCTCGACCGGCACCGCGGTTCGGGCCCTCTCCAACGGCGGCCTCGTCGATGTGGTCACCACCGGTCTGCTGACCAGCAACAACGAAGGCATCTTCGCCAACGGCACGGCCGGCGTCACCATCAGCGCCGGCGCCATCAACGCCGGGACCACCGGCATCAGCGCCACCTCGACGGGCGGCGCGGTCGACATCACCACCACCACGGGCGGCGTCAGCGGCGCCACCGGCATCGTCACCAATTCCGGCACCAACAACGCCACGACCATCAACCTCGGCGACACCGTCACCGGCACGGCCGGCGCCGGCATAAGCTCGACCATCGGCGACGCCAACTATGTCCTCAACGCCAACGGCTTCGCCATCACCGGCACGGGCGCCCAGGGCGTCCTCGTCAACTCCAACGGCGATGGCCTGATCACCCTCAACGTCTCGGACGTCACCGGCGACGACGGCATCGAGGTCAACGCCACCACCGGCAATAACACTGTCGTCGTCGTTTCCGACGGCCTGATCACCGCCAACAACGGCGTCGGCGTCGATGTCGATTCGAACGGCCCGGTCAGCGTCACGGTCAATGACGTCACCGCCACCGGCTACGGCGTCATCGCCGTCAGCGCCAACGGCACGAGCGATGTCATCGTCAACGGCGCGGTCGCCGGCGGCGGCGGCGTGGCTGCCCAGGCCGGCGGCGCCAGCACGGCCACCGTCACCCTGAACGCCGGCTCCACGGTCGCCGGCAACGACGGCTTCTCCTATGGCGCCTTCGCCCAGGCCACCGGCACGGGCAACGCCATCGTCAACGTCGGCGGCGATGTGACCGAAGGTGGCATCGGCGCCTTCACCAACAGCGGCACGGCCCAGGTCACCGGCGCCGGCAATGTGGCGATGACCCTCGGCTTTGATGCTGTTGAGGTCGGGACCACCACGGGCGCCATCAACATCAACCTGACCGGTGACATCGACAGCACCCTGGCCGATGCGATCGATGCGTCCAGCACCACGGGCGGGATCAGCATCACCCTCGGCGGCATCGTCACCGCCGGTGACAACGGCGTCGAAGCCAGCAGCGGCAGCGGCGTCATCGCCGTCGGTATCAACGGCACGGTCACCGGCGGCGGCGACGGCGTCAATGTCATCACCGGCGGGGCCGGAACGGCCACTGTCACCGTCACCGGTTCAGTCACG
>JANPKF010000116.1:0-2108 GCA_031425895.1 Caulobacteraceae bacterium
GCGCTGCGTCTCAGCACCGACACCCTGACCGACAGCTTCACCTACACGGTGCGCGACACGGCCGGGGCGACCAGCACGGCCACCCTGACCATCACCGTCCAGGGCGCCAACGACGCCCCGGTCGGAGTCAACGACACGGGCACGGCGGTTGAAGCCGGCACGGCGGCGGGCTCCAACGCCAGCGGCAACGTTCTGACGAATGACACCGACGTCGATACCGGCGATGCCAGGACGGTCTCCGCCCTGACCGGCGGAGCCATGGGCGCGGCCTTGGCCGGCGCATACGGCTCCCTGACCCTGAACGCGGACGGCAGTTACAGCTACGTCGTCGATAACGCCAACGCGGCGGTGAATGCGCTGCGCCTCAGCACTGACACCCTGACGGACGTCTTCACCTACACGGTGCGCGACACGGCCGGGGCGACCAGCACCGCCGCCCTGACCGTCACGGTCCAGGGCGCCAACGACGCCCCGATCGCGGTGGACGACAGTGGCTCGGCCAGCCTCGGCGTCGATGGCGGTCCGTCCAGCAACGCGACCGGCAATGTGCTGGACAGCGACACCGATGTGGACAGCGGCGACGGCAAGACCGTTACCGCCCTGAGCGGCGGCACGGTCGGCGCGGCGCTTGCCGGCCAATACGGGACCCTGACCCTCAATGCGGACGGCAGCTACAGCTACGTCATCGACGAGCTCGACCCGTCGGTGGTGGCGCTCGGGCCCACCGACAGCATCTCCGAAACCTTCACCTACACCCTGGCCGACACGGCCGGGGCCACCGATGCGGCCGTTCTGACCATCACCGTCTTCGGGGCCAACGAGTCGCCCACGGCGGTGGCCGACGTCGGCACGGCGGTCGAGGCGGGCTTGGCGGCGGGCTCGAACGCCAGCGGCAATGTGCTGACCAACGACACCGACCCCGACGCCGGCGACAGCAAGACCGTCACCCAGGTGAAGTTCGGCGCCGCCACCGGCACGCTCGGCTCGGCCCTGGCCGGCGACTATGGGTCGCTGACCCTCAACGCCGACGGCTCCTACAGCTACGCCATCGACAACAGCGATACGGCGGTTCAGGCCCTGCGCACGGCTTCGGACACCCTGACCGAGGTCTTCACCTACACCATGCGCGACACGGCGGGCGCAACCAGCACCACGACCCTGACCCTCACGATCCAGGGCGTCAACGACGCCCCGGTGGCGGTGGCCGATGTCGGCACGGCGGTGGAGGCGGGCGCCGTCGCCGGCGCCAGCGCCACGGGCAACGTGCTGGCCAATGACACGGACGTCGATGCCGGCGATGGCAAGACCGTCACCGCCTTGACCGGCGGCGCGGTCGGCTCGGCGCTGGCCGGGACCTACGGCAGCCTGACGCTCAACGCGGACGGCAGCTACAGCTACGCCGTCAACAACGCCAGTGCCGCAGTCCAGGCCCTGCGCACGGCCGGCCAGACCCTGAGCGAAGCCTTCACCTACACCGTCACCGACACGGCCGGCGCGACCAGCTCGACCACCCTGACCATCACCATCCAGGGCGCCAACGACGCCCCGGTGGCGGTGGCTGATGTCGGCTCGGCCACCGAGGCCGGCACGGCGGCGGGCGCGAACGCCACTGGCAACGTGTTGACCAACGACACCGACGTTGACGGCGGAGACGGCAAGACGGTCTCGGCCGTCACCGGCGGCACGGTCGGATCGTCCCTGGCCGGCAGCTACGGCAGCCTGACCCTCAACGCCGACGGCAGCTATGCCTACGCCGTCGACAACGCTAACGCGGCGGTCAATGCCCTGCGCACCAGCGCCGACACTCTGACCGACGTCTTCACCTACACGGTGACCGACACCGCCGGCGCGACCAGCAGCACCACCCTGACCCTCACCGTCCGCGGCGCCAACGACGCCCCTGTGGCGGTGGCCGATACCGGCACGGCGGTCGAGGCCGGCGTGGCGGCGAGCTCCAGCGCCAGCGGCAACGTCCTGACCAACGATACGGACGTCGATACCGGCGATACGAAGACGGTCTCGGCGCTCAGCGGCGGAACGGTCGGCACGGCCCTGGCCGGCGCTTACGGCAGCCTCACCCTCAATGCTGACGGCAGCTACAGCTACGC
>JANPKF010000117.1:0-10063 GCA_031425895.1 Caulobacteraceae bacterium
CACCGATGCGCTGGACATCCTCAGCGACAACGAGGGCATCAGCATCAGCCGCCGGCGGATCACGGTCTCGACGTCGGGCGTCGTGCCGCAGCTTCAGACCCTTGGTGAGCGGACCCAGGCCATGCTGGCCATCAGCCTGCACGCCACCAACGACGAGCTGCGCAATGAGCTGGTGCCGCTCAACAAGAAGTACCCGATCGCCGAGCTGATGGCCGGCATTCGCGCCTATCCGGGGCTGTCCAATGCCCGCCGGGTGACGTTCGAGTACGTCATGCTGAAGGGCGTCAACGACAGCCCGGCCGAGGCCCGCGCCCTGGTGGCGCTGCTGAAAGGCATCCCGGCCAAGGTCAACCTGATCCCGTTCAATCCCTGGCCCGGTTCCCCCTACGAGTGCTCGAGCTGGTCAGCGATCGAGACCTTCGCGGCCATCCTCAACAAGGCCGGCTTCGCTTCCCCCATCCGCACCCCGCGCGGCCGCGACATCCTGGCCGCCTGCGGCCAGCTGAAGAGCGAGAGTGAGAAGGTCCGGGCCAGCGCCCGCCGGAAGGCGACGCCGGATGCGGAAGCCGCGGCGTAAGGCCGCCTGCCGGGCGAAGCCCTTGTCACACCCGGCCCTGACCGTGCTAACCATCGGCGCCTCTTCTCATCGGGATCCGTGATGCCGACCGACCTGCAGTCTCCGGAAATCGCCGCCTTCGCCAACGGCTTCCCCTTCGCCCTGGCCCAGGCCGGGGTGACCCTGGTGATGCTGATCCTCGGGGCCGCCCTCTATGCGGTGCTGACCCCCCACAAGGAGATCAGCCTGATCCGCGAGGGCAACGCCGCCGCCGCCCTGTCGTTCGGCGGGGTGCTGGTCGCCCTGACCATCCCGCTGGCCACCGCCCTGCAGAGTTCGGCCTCGCTGCTGGAGATCGGGCTGTGGGGCGTGGCCGTGACCTTCGTCCAGTTGCTGGTCTTCCGGTTGACCGACTTCATCCTGCATGGCCTGCCCCAGCGGATTTCGGAGGGCGAGATTTCGGCCGCCCTGCTGCTGGTCGGGGCCAAGATCGCCACCGCCCTGATCCTGTCGGCGGCGATCAGCGCCTAGACAATGAACTTTCCACGGCTTCCGGACTGGACGATCTACGGCGCCGTGGTCCTGGCCCTGGTCATCGCGTCGGTCGGCCGGCGTGAGAAGGCCGACGCCCCCGCGCCGCCGCCGCCGGTGCCCGGCGAGGAGGGCGTGCCGCTCGGCCCCGCCTCGCCCTTCGACCCGGCCGTGGTCGTCGAGGTGCAGGAGAACAAGCCCCAGCCCAGCAGCGGCACCGCCTTCTCGATCGCCGACAACGGCGTCTGGATCACTGCCCGCCACGTGGTCGAGGGCTGTCCACAGGTGGCCATCGTCGTGGCCGAAGGCCGAGGGGTCGCCACTCGGGTCAGTGTCTCCGCCGCCGGCGAGGCGGCCGTGCTGACCAGCGACGGCGGAGCCCCGGCCATGCCGGTCATCGACCAAGCCCAGGCCTGGGGCCTCAAGCGCGGCGACCGCGCCTTCCATCCCGGCTTCCCGCAGGGCAAGGCCGGCGAGGTCACCTCCCGCCTGCTCGGCCGCGAACGGCTGGTGGTCCGCAGCCTGGCCCAGCGGCAGCGCGGCGAACAGACCGAGCCGGTGCTGGTCTGGGCCGAGGTCGGCCGCACCAACACCCTGAAAGGGCCGCTGTCGGGCCTGTCCGGCGCTCCGGCGCTGGACGCCGCCGGACGGGTGATCGGCGTCACCGTCGCCGAGGCTCCGCGTCGGGGCCGCATCTACACCACCACGCCGGAAACCCTGCTGGCCGCAATGCAGGCCGCCCGCCAGCCGCCGTCGCGCATGGCCACCGGGGAGCCGGTCAATACCGAGAACTACGGCCGGGTCGCCGACGCCCTGCGCCGGGACCTGCGGGTGGCGCAGGTGGTGTGTCTGGTCTAGGCGGGCGTCTCTTCGGCGACGATTTCCGGCTTCGGCTGTCGAGACGCGACATAGAAGACCAGGATCATGCCGATGATGCCGATCACCGTGGTGTAGACGTAGAAGACGAAGTAGCCGACGCCGAGGGCGGCCGGCGTGACCTGGCTCTTCTCCATGGCCGCCGCGTAGCTTTCAGGCGGCACCCGGGCGATCAGGCCACGCAGGCCCTCCAGCGATCCGCCGACCTCGGCCGCCTTGGCCGATTCCTCGACGATGCGGCCCGACTGGGTGGCCAGTAGCTTGCCGAACAGCGCGTAGAGGGAGCTGAACAGGGCATACTGGGTTGCTGTGAAGCCGATACTGGTCAGGCTGGACATGTAGGCGATCAGGGCCGTGCCGGCGAACCCGCCGCCGATATTGTCGGCGGCGATGGCCCCCATCAGGGCGTAGACGTTGTGGCCCTCCAGGGCCAGCCAGGCGAAGGAAAGGTTGCTCAGCGAACCCAGGAAGGCGCCGATGATCAGGGTGCGCATCAGGCCGAGCTTGAGTACCGACCAGCCGCCGAGCGAGACGCCGACAATGGACATCAGGGCCCCGAACACCTTCCTCACTTCGGCGATCTCGGGCTTGGAGAAGCCGAGGTCTGTGTAGAAGGCGCCGTTGATGTTGATGACGAAGTCGCTGACCCGGTAGAAGCAGATCAGGGCCAGCATGAAGGCCGCCAGCTTGCCGTAGCGGCCGAAGAATTCGATCAGCGGCTCGCCCAGCGCGGTCGACAGATAGGTGCCGGGGCGGGTCGGGAAACGTGGCACGGGCCAGGCGGCCAAGGCGATGACGCCGAACCCACCGATGACGCCGGCCAATTGCCAGAGGGCTTTCCAGTCGCCGGTAAAGGCCTTGACCAGACCCGCCCCGCCGCGTTCCTCGCCGCCCAGCATAGTGACAGGCAGGGACGGATCGCCGGTCAGGCCGACGCCGAGGAACAGGGCGCCGAGCAGCAGCAGGCCGCCACGCACGACGTATTCGACGATCTCCAGGCGCGGACGGGCGGGCACGCCCTCGACCGAGATCGCCCGCACCGCGTGCTGGGCCTCGCGTGGGGCGAGCAGGGCGGCGACGACGCCGACGCCCATGGCTGCGGCCATGACCGCGTAGGAGATATGCCAGTCGAACAGCTCGGCCAGGATCAGCGGCACGACCCCGGCGATGATCATCGCCACCCGGTAGCCCCACTGGTAGCTGGCCGCCATCGCGCCCTGCATTTCCTTCTCGACCACCTCGATCCGCCAGGCGTCGACGACGATGTCCTGGGTGGCCGAGAAGAAGCTGACGATGACGGCCATCAGGGCCATGGTCACCAGGGTGGCCTTGGGGTCCTGCACCGAGATGCCCCAGAGGCCGACGATGATCACCGCCTGGGCCACCAGCATCCAGGAGCGGCGGTGTCCGAGCCACTTGGTCAGCCACGGCACCCGGGTGCGGTCGATGACCGGCGCCCAGAGGAACTTCAGGGCCGTGAACATGGTGGTCAGGGTGAAGAAGCCGATGACCTTCAGGCTGATACCGTCCTCGCGCAGCCAGATGCTCAAGGTGTCGAAGACCAGCAGGTTGGGCAGGCCTGCGGCGAAGCCCAGGAAGAACATGATGGTGACGCTGCGCATGTCGCGCGTCGCTTCGCCCTGGGCGCGGGTCGACTCGCCGAAGCGGTTGGGCGCGGCCGCGCCCGGGCGGATGCCGGCCTCCCAGATATACCAGGCCCAGCCGACTACCGGTACGGCGGCGGCCAGCATCCACCAGCCGCTGCGGCCCCGGTCGTGCAGGCGTTTGACGCCGATGGCGAGCAGCGGCCAGATGAGGCCGATACCGATGATCAACGGCATGGCTTCGAGCAGTTCCGAGCCGGGCGGCTTGGGCGGCGGGGCGACGCCGGGGGCCGGCGGGGCCTGCAGGTTCACCAGGCCCCAGAACAGTCCGAAGATGCAGGCGGAGGCGACGATCACCAGCCAGAACTGCAGGCGCTCGGCCCGGCCCTTGAAGCTGAACAGCAACTGGCCGGCGGTTTGTTGGCCCTGCGGCTTGTCGTCCGATGCGGCGGCTGCGGCCATGCTTACCCCTCCCGAAGGCGGGGCGAAGGCTGCCCCGTCTAGCCGGTCAACTTGGCCTGCGCCGTCGGCGGCGTCCAGCGGGCCCAGCGGGTGAGGGCCGTCCGGAGGGCGTCGGCGGTCAGGGGTTTGACCAGGAAGTCGTCCATTCCGGCGGCCAGGCAGGCGCGGCGGTCGTCCTCGAAGGCGTTGGCGGTGAGGGCCAGGACCGGGGTGGTGATGCCGCGCTGGCGCAGGGCCCGGGTGGCGTCTAGGCCGGACAGGCCCGGCATGCGGACATCCATCAGGATCAGGTCGTAGCGGCCGGCCTCGAGGGCCGCGAGCGTCTCCTCGCCGCTGGCGGCGCGGTCAACGAGGGCGCCCTCGCGCTCCAGCAGGGTGCGGGCCAACAAGGCGTTGATCGGGTTGTCCTCGGCCAGCAGGACGCGGGCGCCCTGGGCGGTGGCGGGGGCGATGCGTTCGTCTTCCGACGCCACGGTCTCGGTCTGGACCCCGAGGCCCTGCCCCTCTCCATGGGCGGCGGCCAGCACCCGGGCGGCCAGGGAGGCGCGGCGCAGGGGCTTGATCAGATAGCCGGCGAACCCGGCGGCGCGGCAGGGCTCGATACGGTCGCGCTCGTCGGGGCGCAGAAGGACGATGGCCTCGTGGCCGACCGGCGGCTTGAGGCTGCGACGGCCCCTGATCAGGCCGTGATCGATCAGCAGGACGGCGCCGGGCGGAGACTTCGACACCGCGCCGGCGACGCCGGCGGCGGCCAGGGCTGTGCCGCCACAGGCCTCGATCTGGCGGACGGCGGCGGCGCGGACGGCGGGGTTGGGGCTGGCGACGACGACCGTCTGGCCGGCCAGGCTGTCATCGGCCGTATGGTCGCCGACCGCCTCGAAATCGGCGCTGAACCAGAAGCGGGCCCCGCCGTCTCCCATCAGGTCTTTGGGCGCGTCCTCGACGCCGACATGGGCGCAGTGGGCTTCGGCCAGCAACTGGACGATGGCAAGGCCGAGGCCCGCGCCGCCGAGGGCCGATCCGCCATGGCTGGGGTCGGCGTGGGTGAAGGGCTCGAAGATCCGGCCCTTGGCGTCGTCAGGCACGCCCGGGCCGCTGTCGGTGACGGTGAAGCGGATGCGGCCGGGACCCTCAGGTTCAGCAGCGATCAGCACCCCACCCTTGTCGGTGAACTTGACCGCATTGCCGGCGAAGTTGAGCAACACCTGACGCAGCCGGCCCTCATCGCCGAGGATGGTTCCGAGGCCGGGCGCGGCGGCCCAGGCGACCTCGATGCCCTTCTCGTGGGCCCGCGGGCTCATCAGCTCGGCCACCTGTCGTAGCAGGCTCTCGACCTCCATCGGGGCCGGGTGCAGCTCGAGCTTGCCGGCCCCGAGGCGGGCCAGATCGAGCACATCGTTGATCAGGCCGAGCAGGTGGTCGCCGCTCTCCTTCAGCGCCTTCACGTAGTCGCGCTGTTCGGGGCTGAGGCTGGTGCCGTCCAGCAGCCGGGCCATGCCCAGCACCCCGTTCAGGGGCGTGCGGAACTCGTGGCTCAGGGTGGCCAGCTGCTGGGGGGTGATGGCGTCTGTGGTCATGGGACAAGCCTAGCGGAGGCGGGTTAAAGCCAGGTTTGAGGGAGCAGACCTGGAAAAAAACCTGAACGGTGGTCGGTCAGGGTCATTTCTTGTTTTGTTTCAACATCTTGCGTCATTTAACGGGACGGGAGCGATCAGGGTCTCGTCAGGGTTTCATCAGGGCGCCGTCAGGGGGAGGTGATTTCCGGGTCAGGGAGGCGTCGGGGCGGGATCAGGGGCCATCGACGACCAGACCGGCCCTTATCGAAGCGGTCGGATCATTATCGCATGATCGACCCGGACAAGGCGCCTGTGCTTGACACCAGATGGCGGTGACGGAACAGAGGTCCGCTTCGCCGGGACCGTCTCCCGGCGCCCGGAGGATCAGATGGCGCCGCGTCAGGCCGTGCTCGGGATGGACGGGGCCAGCTTCTTCCATGGCTCGGCGCGGGTGTTCGAGGGGGTGTCCTTCCTGCTCGACGATGCCCGCACCGCCCTGGTCGGCGAGAACGGCACCGGAAAGACCACCCTGCTCCGCTGCCTCGCGGGGGAGCTGGAGCTCGACAAGGGCCAGGTGGTGAAGTCGCGGTCCTTGCGGGTTGGCTACCTGCCTCAGGACATTCCGCCGGGGCTCGATGACCTGCCGGTGCGGGAGGTGTTGCGCAGGTCGCTGGAAAAGGTCGGCAACGGCGACGACGACTGGCGCATCGATGTGCTGCTGGACGAGATCGAGGTGGCGCCGGCGGTGGCCGACCAGACGTTCGGGTCGCTGTCGGGCGGCTGGCGACGGCTGCTGCTGATCGCCGGGGCGGCGGTTCTGGAGGAGCCGGACATCCTCATCCTCGACGAGCCGACCAACCATCTGGATCTGTCGAACATCAACCGGCTGGAGGACTGGCTGACCGCCTCGTTCGACGTGCCGATGCTGATCGTCAGCCACGACCGCGAGTTCCTCAACCGGGTGACCGACCGCACCCTGTTCCTGCGCGCCGACGGGGTGCACGGGTTCAAGAGCCGCTTCGATCAGGCGCGGGAAGAACTGCTGCGCCGTGACGCCGCCGCCGCCAGCCAGCGCAGGCTGGAGGAGAAGGAGGTGCGCCGGCTGGAGGCCGCCGCCGCCCGCTACAAGGTCTGGGCGGTCAAGAACCCGGAGCTGAACAAGCGAAAGAAGGCCATCGAGAGCCGGATCGCCCGTATCGAGAACGATCGCACCGAGGTCATCGGCCACCGGGATCGCAGACTTGAGCTGGCCGACGGCGAGATCGACGCCAAGGTCGCCCTGCGCCTCCAGGGCCTGACCGTGACGACGCCGGACAGGGCGCGGACCCTGATCACCATCGACCGCCTGTCCATCGCCGCCGGCGACCGGGTGGCGATCCTGGGGACCAACGGGGCGGGCAAGACGACGCTGCTGAACGCCCTGGCGGAGGCGTTCGACCCGGCGCGGGAGCACTATGACGGCACGGCGGCGGTGCGGTTCAATCCGGCGACGCGGCTGGTCTATTTCGACCAGTCGATGGCCGAGTTGCCGCTGAAGACAAGCCTGCTGGCCTATGTCACCGCCGCCCCGGACGCCACCGAGCGCGAGGCCACCCGGCTGCTGGCCCAGGCGGGGTTTCCCTACATCCGCATCAACGATCCGATCAGCCGGCTGAGCTATGGCGAGCGAGCCCGGCTGATCTTCCTGCGGCTGAAGCTGGAGCGACCCAACTTCTACCTGCTGGACGAACCGACCAACCACCTCGACATCGAGGGCCAGGAGGCCCTGGAAGCCGAGCTCGAAAGCGCCGAGGTCAGCTGCCTGTTCGTGTCGCACGACCGCTATTTCACACGCACGGCGGCCAACCGGTTTCTTGAAATCCGGCGGGGGAAACTCGTTGAGGTGGAGGACCCGGACGCGTTCTTTGACGCGCAGGGGCGTTGACGAGACCCAGACCGACAGCGGGCGGATGCCGGGGGCGGCGAGCCCGGCGAGACATCCGGCTAGACAGGCGTCAGCGGATAGCCGTGCCTTGGTGGAGGACCGTTGCGAGCGTTGTCGTCCAGTGCGAGAGTTTGAGCTTGAAAGCGCATGCCCCCGCACCGGACGGACCAAAGTTCGACGCTGACCAGCCGGAGGCGGCTGTCGGTCCTTTGGGTCATTCAGAGGCGCGCAGAGGCATGACCGCCAATGACCGGTCTCAGAAATTGGGTCTGCTCGGCCTCGTGCTGCTCGCCTGCATTTTCGCCTATCTGCTCACTTTTCTGCAGGTCGGCTTCCCGGCGCCGGCAGCCTTGGAGTTTGCATGCATCAACGTGATCGCGGCATGCCTTCCCGGCGTGGCGATCTGGTGGCTCACCCGGCGGATGGCCGATACAGCCGCCACTCTGCAGGCCGCCATCCATGTGCCGCTCGCTGTCGGCTACAGTTGGATCTGGTACATCACAGGGCGCTTGCTCGGCGCCAGCCTTGAGACTGTGCGCGGCGGCGCGTTCGAGTTGGTCTGGCTTCCCGAGGCCGCCCTTGCCTGGCAACTCACTCAAGGAGTCAGCGTCTACGCTGCAGTGGTTGCAGCAGCCTATGCCAGCCTGGCCGCCCGATCCCGGAAAGGGACGCCTGAGCCCCCTGATGTCGAACGCGTAGCCGATGCACCAGCGGCGTTGCTGCCTGTCACCCGGTTTCTGGCCCGAACTGACGATGGTTTTACACCCATCCACGTCAGCGACATTGTGTTGGTTGAAGGTGCGGACGACTACTCGGAGGTGACGACTGTCTCGGGCGAGCGGCGGCTGGTGCGCCTCAGCCTGAAGATGTTCGAGGCTCAACTCGGATCCGCGAATTTCTTGCGGGTCCACCGATCCGCGCTCGTTGCGATCGACAGACTGGTTTCCGCTGAACCCGCTGGCGGGGGCCGCATGTTGTTGCATCTCGCAGGGGGCCGCGTCCTGCAGACCAGCCGGGAAGGCGCGCGCCGCCTTCGTGAGCGCATGATCTGATGTCGCTCGCGCCCTGCCTCAAGCCCTGCCGGTTCACCGACTGAAAGGTCGACTCACCGAAAAATCTCCAGGCCTCTGATCAGGTGCTGAATGCTGCGCCTTCGACAGAAGGAGAGGCATGATGGTCGGAAGGATAGGACGGCGCGCCGTACTGGTCGGCGCAGGATCGGCATTGGGCGCCAGCGCGCTTGCACCGGGGCTCGCTTCGGCAAGGCCGCCCGAGAAGGTTCGCCAACGGGCGGCAATCTATATGCAGCAAGCACCGGCCGCGCGGCAGTGTTCCGCCTGCCGTCTCTACGTTCCGACCCGCGCGCAGGAGCCTGCTCAATGCGTCGTGGTTGAGGGGCCAATCCTGGCTTCGGGAGGGTGCGTGCTTTGGGAACCGCGTGCCGGGGTTCTTTTGGACGGAGGCCGGAAATGAACGCCCGATCCTGGATGGCTGTCCTTTCGTTTGCGGCCCTGCTCGCGGCAGCACAGACGGCGCGAGCTCAAACAGGCGATATCCCGTCTGTGCGCATTGGCAGCCTGGACTGGATGACGCAAAACGTTGACGTCGACAGATTCCGCAACGGTGATCCAGTCCCCGAGATCTCCGGGGCGGTCGCTTGGGCCGAGGCTGGTCGAGCCAGAAAACCGGCGTCGACCCTCTATGAGAACTTGCCGGCGAACCTCGCCCGTTGGGGCCGGCTGTATAACTTCGCAGCCGTAACCGATCCCCGTGGCTTGTGTCCCGATGGTTGGCGGGTCCCGGGCGATCGCGACTGGGCTGAGCTCGAGCAGGTGCTCGGTCCTGACGTGGCAGGCTCACGGTTGCGGAGCGACTCTGGCTGGATCGCTCGACCTGAAGTCTTTGAAAGCGTCGGATTTGATGCCCATCCGGCGGGTTTCCGGACGCAGCGAGGCGACGATTTTCTGGCCGGGCGTGTGGCCTATTTCTGGTCAGCAACGTCTGTTTCCCCACAGGAAACGACGGCTCACATGATCTTTGACTATGACCCCGAGATTTTTCGGATCGTGTACGACAAGGCCATGGGGATGTCCCTTCGGTGCGTTCGACCTGCGGTGCGCTAGCGACGCTGCGGGTTGCGTTGCTCAAGGCCCGCGTTGGAGCCCGGGTTGGGGCCCGGGCGCCACGGCAGAACGAGCGGTGACCGCCTGGCGTCTGTAATCAGAGGCTCAGATCGACAGCCGGTGAAACCCCGCCGCCGGTGGCGCGGCCATGCCCTCCTCCGTCCCGGGCCCGGTGCGGCGGTAGATCAGCGCTTCGGCCACATGGATGCGGCGCACCCCCTCGGCCTGGTCGAGGTCGGCGATGGTGCGGGCCAGGCGCAGGGTGCGGGTCCAGCCTCGGGCGGTGAGGCGGCCGGCTTCGGCGGCGCGGGACATCAGGGCCCGGGCGGCGGCGTCCATGGCCAGGGCCTTTTCGAGGAAGTCGCCCTCGGCGCGCGCATTGAGGGTGGGGGCGCCGTCGCCGGCGGCCTCGGCGCGGGCCAGTTGCCAGG
>JANPKF010000118.1:0-8051 GCA_031425895.1 Caulobacteraceae bacterium
TGCTCGACGAGGCCTTCTTCCCCCATCCCCTGGGCGACCTTGCCCAGCTGCCGCCGCCCCGCTTCATCGAGGTCCGCAATGGCAAGCCGGAGGACGTTTCGCACAAGCCCGCCTTTGCCCGCTACTTCCGCGACCACGTCCGCGAGACCCTGCCGGAGTGCCGCAAGCGGAACAACTTCGCCTGCGCCAGCTTCGTCGCCGCCGCCGCCCGCATCGGCCGCAAGGACTGGGCCTGGGGCATCATGCTCAAGAGCTATGACGGGACCAAGCCCGACGGCGTCTGGGTCGACTGTGACGAGCCGGCGTTCAGCGAGGCCTGCGCCACGCCGAAGACCCTCTTCCCCGTCGCCCTGCGCGCCACCCTGATCGAGAACAACTATTGGCCCGGGACCGTCGGGAAGCGGGACGCGCTGTGGTGAACGGCCCCTTCTGAGACCGGCCGGCCCGGATCATCCTGCGGCGCCCTCGCCGCCCAGTCCGATGAATATGTCCAGACATATCCATTTTGGGCGCTTTCGGCGCCTCGCCTTGGGTGCGGCAAGCGCAACGCGCCAATGTAGGTCCGGGCGACCACAAACCGACCTACATCCGGCCACAACCGACCTACAGTCCAACCTACGCCCCGGGCTACATTCCCCGCGCCCCGGCCAACACCCCGGGCACCGGTCCGCCAACGAATTCAACGACCAGAGACCGCGCCGCCCCCTTCCGCCCGGAGAGCGCGGTATAATAGTAGGCCGCTTCGATAGCATCGGCCCCGCCCTCCGCACCGGGACTTGCAGGCGCTTGCCCAGCCGTTATCGGGAGGCTCTTATGCCCGCCCGAATTTGTGACATCCGAGTATCACCGTGATCCGACCTCTCCTCGCCGCCACCCTGCTGCTCTGCGCGGGGCCCGCCTTCTCCCAACCCCAGCCCGTCCCTTTCGACAGCGCCATCCCGGCGGCCCGCGATGTTCCCTACCCCGGGACCATGAAGCTGGTCGTCGACGCCACCGATCTCGACCGGCGGATCATGACGGTGAAACAGACCATCCCTGTCGCCGGCCCCGGACCGATGGTGCTGCTCTATCCCGAATGGCTGCCCGGCAAGCACGCGCCGCGCGGCGAGCTGGAAAAGGTGGCCGGCCTGAAGATCACCGCCGGCGGCAAGACCCTGGTCTGGCGGCGCGATCCGGTCGAGGTCTTCGCCCTGCATATCGACGTGCCCGCCGGCGCCAGGCAGGTCGAACTGGAGTTTCAGTTCCTGTCGGCCACGGCCGGCGACCAGGGGCGTGTCGTCATGACGCGCGAGATGTTGAATCTGCAGTGGAACTCCACGGCCTTCTATCCGGCCGGCTGGTTCACCCGCCAGATCCCGGTCGAGGCCACCGCCATCCTGCCGGAGGGCTGGGGCTACGGCGTCGCGCTCGATACCGCCGCCAGCAAGGGCAACGTCCACAGCTTCAGGACCGTCAGCTTCGAGACCCTGGTGGACTCGCCGATGTTCGCCGGCCGCTACTACCGCCAGTTCGACCTCGATCCCGGCGGCCGCAGCCCGGTGAGGCTGAACGTCGTCGCCGACCGGCCCGAGCTGCTGGAGGCCAGCGAGGAACAGCTGAAGCTGCACCGCAACCTGGTGGTCCAGGCCGACCGCCTGTTCGGCGCGCGTCCCTACGACCGCTACGACTTCCTGCTGGCCCTGACCGACCGCATGGGCGGCATAGGCCTGGAGCACCACCGCTCCAGCGAGAACGGCCGCGATCCGGAGTACTTCACGGCCTGGGACAAGAATGTTGCGGGCCGGGGCCTGCTGCCGCACGAATATACCCATAGCTGGAACGGCAAGTACCGCCGCGGCGCCGACCTGTGGACGCCCGACTACGCCACCCCGATGCGCGACAGCCTGATGTGGGTTTACGAGGGCCAGACCCAGTTCTGGGGCGTGATCCTGACCGCACGCTCCGGCCTGGTGACCCGCGAACAGGCGCTCGACGACCTGGCGATGACGGCGGCGGCCTATGACCACCGGGTCGGGCGCCAATGGCGGGACATCGCCGACACCACCAACGATCCGATCATCAGCGCCCGCAAGCCCAAGGGCTGGCTCAGCTGGCAGCGCAACGAGGACTACTATGTCGACGGCCTGCTGGTCTGGCTCGACGCCGACAGCCTGATCCGCGAGCGCACCGACGGGAAGAAGTCGCTGGACGACTTCGCCCGCGCGTTCTTCGGCGGCGAGGACGGCTCGTACGTGCCGAAGACCTACGTCTTCGAGGACGTTGTGGCGACGTTGCACGCCGTCACCCCCTACGACTGGGCGACCTTCCTGAAGGAGCGCATTGAGGGCCGTGGCCGGCCGGCGCCGCTGGACGGCTTCAAGCGCGGCGGCTGGAAACTGGTCTATGCCGAGACGCCCTCGGCCTATCAAAAGGCGGCCGACACGGCGGCCAAGCGCCACGACTTCACCTATTCGGTCGGCCTGAATCTCAAGCCCAGCGGCGAGATCCAGGGCGTGCAGTGGGACGGGCCGGCCTTCAAGCAGGGTCTGGTGGTCGGCTCGACGGTCGTGGCCGTCGATGGCGAGGCCTACAGCGACAGCCGCATGAAGGGCGCGATTACGAAGGCCAAGGGGGGCAAGAAGCCCATCCAGCTGATCGTCAAGGACGGCGAGCGCTACCGCATCGTCGACATCGCCTGGAACGGCGGGCTTCGCTACCCGAAGCTCGAGCGGATCGAGGGGACGCCGGATCGGCTGGGGGTTCTGCTGAGCGCAAAGTAGCGTCCTTCGACACGCGGCCTGCAGCCGCTACTCAGGATGACGAACTTGGGTGGGTTGCACAGGTGTTCGTCATCCTGAGTAGCCCGCTTGCCAAGCGGGCGTGTCGAAGGACGCACCATAAGAAAAAGGGCCCGCGGACTGCTCCGCGGACCCTTCTCTTTTCGAACAGCAAGCGCTGGTTCGAAGCTTACTTCACCTGGACGGTGGCGCCGGCTTCGGTCAGCTTCTTGGCGATCTCTTCGGCGACTTGCTTGGAGACGTTTTCGACGACGTTCTGCGGAGCGCCTTCGACCAGGTCCTTGGCTTCCTTCAGGCCGAGGTCCGGACGGACGCCACGGACTTCCTTGATCACGTTGATCTTCTTGTCGCCACCGGCGGTCAGAACAACGGTGAACTCGGTTTGCTCTTCAACGGCTTCGACCGGGCCGGCGGCAGCCGGGCCAGCGGCCATGGCCACCGGAGCGGCGGCGGAGACGCCCCACTTTTCTTCGAGCAGCTTGGAGAGCTCAGCGGCTTCCATCACGGTCAGGGCCGACAGTTCGTCAGCGATCTTTTCAAGCTTCGACATTTTCAGTTCCTAAAGTGTGCCCTTGCGGGGATGAGAGGTTCTTGCGGAGATGACTTGCGGTTACGCGGCGTCTTTGGTGGCGTAGGCGTTGAACACCCGCGCCAGCTGACCAGCCGGGGCCGCCAGAACGCCGGCGACCTTGGTCGCGGGAGCCTGGATGAGCCCGATGATCTTGCCACGCAGCTGGTCGAGCGACGGCAGGGCGGCAAGCGCCTTGACACCGGTCTCGTCCAGCATGATCGCACCCATCATGCCGCCAACGACGACGAGCTTGTCGTTTTCCTTGGCGAACTGGGTGATGATCTTGGCGGCGGACACCGGATCCGGCGCATAGGCGACGGCGGACGGGCCGGTGAACAGGCTGGAGCCCGCTTCCGATTCCGAACCGACCAGAGCCTTGATGGCCAGGGTGTTCTTCACCACCTGAAACTTGGCGCCTTCTTCACGAAGGCGGCCACGAAGTGCAGTCATTTCCGCAACGGTCAGACCCATGTTGTGGGTCACGACCACGGCGCCGGCGTCGGCGAAAACGCCCTTGAGCGTATCGATCGTCGCCTGCTTTTGAGCGCGGTCCATTGCGGTCTCCTACTCGGATGACGTCCCGGTTGCCCGGGTCGCCGGTCATGGCTGTCGGCGTGAGGCAAGCCTCGCGCTTAAAGCCGTCTAAAGCTGTCCGAAGGAAGCAGCGGACCCGCTCGCGGCGCTCATCGCTGAGGCCGGCGCGAAATCTCGACTGTCATCCCCGTCTCCGAACGGTCAGGAAGGGCTCTTCCTGGATAAAGGCTGTGGTGACCCCGCAGCCCCGCTGTTCACGGACAGGTACCGCCCGTGGACGAGTCCACCGACGGAAGCCGGCGCGTATAGGGGAATGAGGCCGGGTTGGCAACCACCGACGAACAGGCCGGCCCGATCAGCGGCCCAGTTCGTCGATCCGTCGGTCGAGGTTGGCCATGACCCTCTCGAACCGCTCGCCGCCGACGTCGTCCCAGCCGAGCGATTGCAGGGAGACGGGCCGCGCCGTGCCGAAGGCCGACAGGCTGGAGATCAGCAGCAGGGCCTCGATCTGGGCGGCCTTGGGTTGGAGCCCCCCTGCCAGGCCGATCATGTAGCCGACAACGTTGATGCCCGGCGCCCAGACCTGGTCATAGAGGATGGCGAAGGCCGGGCCGGGCTCGGCCATCTCACGCAGCACGAAACCGGCCCAGGCTTCGGCCTCGCGGGCTTCCATCATCTGGTCCGCCAAGGCGCGAATGACGGTCTTCAGGGCGGCGCGGGCCTCGTCAGGGGTGTGGCGGGCCTCCAGCATCGACTGGGCCCGCAGGACCGGCGCGACCATGCGGGCGCGGTAGCGTTCGACGATCTCTTCGGCGCAGGCGAGGTAGAGCCCCTCCTTGCCGCCGAAATAGTATTTGAGGGCCGGCAGGTTGACCCCGGCGGCCTCGGCGATCTGGCGGGTGGTGGCGCCCTTGAAGCCGCTGGCCCCGAAGGCGGTCAGCGCCGCCTCGAGGATACGCAGGCGCGCGGCTTCGCCTTTGGCGTAGCCCGAAACCTCCCTCGACTGTCCCTCGATCCTCGACATCGATCTCCTATGCCACCCGCTTGCGGCGAAGGCTATCGGGCGATACAAGATGATCTATATCGTTCGATATATTTTCGACTGGAGCCGCGCCTTGCTCGATATGACCTCCTACCTCGGCTGGAAGATCGATTTCAAAGGCCCGGCCGGCGAAATGGCGCTGGCTCATCCGTCCTCGGTGCAATGGCGCGTCTACAAGAACCCCATCGCGCTCGCCATCGGCGGGGTGGCCGCGGTGCTTCTGGAGTTCGCCGATGCGCGGATCCGTTCGGGCGTCTGGGACCACTCGACCTACAAGGCCGACCCCATCGGTCGATCCAAGCGCACCGGCGTCGCCGCCATGGTCGGCTGCTACGGCCCGGCCAGCGCCGCCCGGCGGGTGATCCAGGGGGTGACCAACATGCACAGCCGCGTCACCGGCGAAACACCAAAGGGCGAGGCCTACAGGGCGCTGGACCCCGAACTGCTGGACTGGGTGTCGGCGACGGCGGCTTACGGCTTTCTCAACGCCTACGACCGGTTCGTCACGCCGGTGTCGGAGGCCGACAAGACCCGCTTCTACCGGGAGGGCGCGCCGATCGCCGCGCTTTACGGGGTGCAGAACCCCATCGCCTCGACGGCCGACTTCATGGCCATGATGGATAGGCTCAGCCCTCGCTTCGAGGCCCACCCCATCGTCGACGAATTCCTCGGGATGATCACCTCAGGCCAGGCCGCCCCGTCGGTTCCGAAGTTCCTGTACCGCGCCCTGGCGCGCGCCTCGGTCTCGCTGCTGCCGCCGGTGGTGCGTCAAGCGCTCAAGCTTGGCAGGGACTGGGATCTGAGCGCCGCCGACATCATCGCCCTTAAGCTGGCCGGAAAGCTGGCCGACCGGGTGGTTCCGCCGAACGCGCCGCACACCGACGCCTGCCTGCGGCTCGGCCTTCCCGCCGACTTCCTGTATCGCAAGCCGGCGACGCAGCAGCGGCTTCTGGAAGCCGCCGGGCTGGTCGAGCCGCAGGTCGCGCAGGCCGCTTGAGGCGGGAAAAAGGCAGAAAACTTCGCCCTTTAACCTTGTAAGTCCTTAATTCCCCCACATTTTATCCACAGCCTAAGGAACATCCGCCCACCCCGGCGGTTGTTGCCAGTGATCGCGGAAGTCGATCGCTCATCCTCGGCTGTGACCCCGCAAAAGCGATGGCCACGGCTCAGTGAGCCGCCCCATGTTCCACAATACCCGCACTCTCGAAGCTGCCGTCTGGCGCGCCTATGACGCCAAACGCCTGCGAAAATTTCGCCCCGAAGCCCTGCCGACCGCCCGCAGCGAACATGCCCGCATGCTGGCCATCGCCGCCGCGCGACGGCTGCGTGCGATGGAGCGTCTACTCGACAGGCGGGCCGAGGACGCTGACTACTGGAAAGCCGTGGCGCCGTCCGCCCTCGGCCGGGCTCGCGACTGGCGGGTGACCGACGGTTTCGCCGGCCTGCCCGGCTAGGCCGCCTGTTTCACCGACAGCGCCCGGCGCACGCGATCGACCATATCGCGGCCGTCATAGGGCTTGAAGATGTAGTCGCTTGCCCCTTGGGCGAAGGAAGCGACGATGCGGTGGGTCTGTCCGTGAGCGGTGATCATGATCACCGGCAGGGCGGCGAAAGCCGGTGTCTCGCGGATCATCTTTAGAATATCCAGGCCCGACAGGCCCGGCATATCGACATCCAGCACCACCAGGTCCGGCCGACCCGTCTGGATCTCGAGCATGGCGAAGTGAGGATCATTCACCGTGCTGACGCGATAGCCGGCCTGTTCGAGGAACTCGGCGGCCAGTTCGGTCATCAGGTCGGAGTCGTCGACGACCAGGATGTGGGCGGGCATGGCGTGACTTTCGAAGAAAATACCGCCGGTATCCTCAGCGTGAGTGCGGTTAACAATGTCTTAACCGCAGGGCCTGCCGCGCTGTTCGGTCGCTCCCAAACGCAAACGGGCGGCTCCTTTTGAGAGCCGCCCGTCCGATACTCAACCGTCACTCAGCTTAGGCGCTGATGCTGCCGGTATCGACCTTGACGCCGGGGCCCATGGTCGAGGAGAGCGAGATACGCTTCACGTAGATGCCCTTGGCGCCGGCCGGCTTGGCCTTGACCAGGGCGTCGACGAGGGCGCGGACGTTGGCCAGCAGGGCGTCTTCGGTGAACGAGGCCTTGCCGATGCCGGCGTGGACGATGCCCGCCTTCTCGACGCGGAACTCGATGGCGCCGCCCTTGGCGTCCTTCACGGCCTGACCGACGTTCGGGGTCACGGTGCCGACACGCGGGTTCGGCATCAGGCCGCGCGGGCCCAGCACCTTACCCAGACGGCCGACGAGGGCCATCATGTCCGGCGTCGCGATGACGCGGTCAAATTCCATGAAGCCGCCCTGGATACGCTCGACCAGGTCCTCGGCGCCGACGATTTCAGCGCCGGCGGCGCGGGCTTCGTCAGCCTTGGCGTCCTTGGCGATGACGGCGACGCGGACGTCGCGGCCGGTGCCCGACGGCAGGCTGACAACGCCACGGACCTGTTGGTCGGCGTGACGCGGGTCGACGCCCAGGTTGACGGCGATCTCGATGCTTTCGTCGAACTTGGCGGTGGCGTTGGCCTTCACCAGGCTGATGGCCGCTTCGACGGCGTGGGTGGCGTCACGGTCGCCGGTCCAGGCCTTGGCGCGTTTGATTTGCTTGACCATGTGCTTAGGCCTCCACCGTCAGACCCATCGCGCGGGCGGAGCCGGCAATGATCTTCGTCGCCGCGTCCAGATCGTTCGCGTTCAGGTCTTTCATCTTCTTTTCGGCGATCTCGCGCAGCTGGGCTTGCGTGATCGAACCGGCGATTTCACGGCCCGGCTTGTTCGAGCCGGACTTCAGACCGAGGGCTTCCTTGATGAAGAAGGTCGCCGGCGGGGTCTTGGTGATGAAGGTGAAGCTCTTGTCCTGGTAGACCGTGTTCACGGTCGGCAGGGGCGTGCCCTTGGCGACGTTCTCGGTGCGGGCGTTGAACTCCTTGCAGAAGCCCATGATGTTGACGCCGCGCTGGCCCAGCGCCGGCCCGATGGGCGGCGAAGGGGTCGCGGAGCCGGCTGACACCTGCAATTTCAGGTAGCCGGTAATTTTCTTGGCCATTGATCTGCCTCCTGAC
>JANPKF010000119.1:0-3471 GCA_031425895.1 Caulobacteraceae bacterium
GCGAGGCGGTGATGGCCCGGGCGCAAGGCCATATCGATGAGCACGGCTTCGGCTTCTGGGCCGTCGAGCGCCGGGACGACAGCGCATTTCTGGGCTTCACCGGCCTGATCCGGCTGAAGGACGACAACCCCCTGGCGCCCGGCATCGAGACAGGCTGGCGTCTGGCGCGCCAAGCCTGGGGTCACGGCTATGCCTCTGAGGCGGCGGCCGCCTCGCTGAAGCACGGCTTCGAGCAGTTGGGCGTGGAAAGCATCGTCGCCTTTACGGCCACGACCAACCTGCCTTCGCAGGCGGTGATGAATCGGATCGGCATGATGCGCCGCGAGGATCTCGATTTCGACCACCCGGCCCTGCCCAAGGGCCACCCCCTGGAGCGGCACGTAGTCTGGGAAGCGACGGCCTAGCCGCCGCACCCCTCGGTGGCCGGCGCCTTGTCCAGCTCCGCCCTGGCCAGCGCCATGTCGGCCGTGAAGGCCGGCTCGGCGTGCAGGCGGGCCACCGTCGCGGCGGCCATCAGCTGGCCGGCGGTGACGTCGCTCTGGAAGTGAACGCCACAGATCCAGCGGCTGTCGCCGAACTCCCGGCCACGGGTCAGGGCAGGGGTCGCCTTGTCCGGCGCAAGTTCGGCCAGCACCAGGCCCCAGGCCATGCCGGCGGCGGCGTGGCCGCTGGGGTAGGAGCCGTTGGTCTTCATCCACTCCTCGCGGACAACGCAGAGCCTGGCGTCGTCATGGCCGATCATCGGCCGGTCGCGCTGGTACTTCTTCTTGGCGGCGTTGGTGCTGCCACCGGCGTCCAGCACGATGCGGTCGAGCAGCTTCGACAGCACCGGGGTCCTGGCGACGCTGATCTCCTTGCCGATGGCGCAGGAGAAGGAGCGGTGGGCCTTGTCGCCGAACAGCTCGACATCGGCGATCGCCTGGTTCCAGCGGGGGCTGCCTTCCAGCGAGCGGCTGGCGTCAAAGGCCGCGCGGTCGGACTTGGCCTGGTCGGATCCCGGAGCCGGCGGCTGGCCGACAATGGTGACGCTGTCGGGCAGTTCGGTGGAGGGGATGTAGCCGCCGGCCGGTCGTACCGCCGGAGCGGGGGCCGCTGTCCCGACGGTCTGCGCCACTGCGCCGAAGCCCAGCATCGCCACCCCGGCGACGACCAGAACGCCATGCCCGAATGCCTTTACCGACATCACCATCCTCCCGAAATTCGTTCATGCGACAGACCGCGCGCCGCCCTTCGCGTCAAGCCGCTTGACGAGTAGATATGTTATTTCATAACACTCCGCGATCTTTCGTGGAGCCTCTCCCCATGCGCCGATCCCGGTTCCTTCCTGGCGCCAGCCTGCTGGCTCTCGTCCTTGCCTCCCCCGCCTTTGCGCAGGAGGGGCCCCGGCCCCAGGCGGAGGCGGACGATGGCGATGTCGCCGAGGTGATCGTCACCGGCGCCCCCTTTGCCGTCTCCCTGCAGACGGTGACCACCAGTGTCACTGTGGTCGGCCGTGACGAGCTCGACGTCGCCGCCCCGTCCGGTCTGGGCGACCTGCTGGCCGGCCAGCCTGGCCTGCGCTCGACCTTCTTTGGACCTGGCGCCAGCCGGCCGGTGATCCGCGGCCTGTCCGGGCCCCGGGTGCTGGTGCTGCAGAACGGTGTCGGCCTGGTCGACGCCAGCGCGCTGTCGCCGGACCACGCGGTCGCGTCCGACCCTGGTGAGGCGTCGCGCATCGAGGTGCTGCGCGGGCCCTCGACCCTGGCCTACGGCGGCAGCGGCATCGGCGGGGTGGTCAACATCATCGACGACCACATCCCCGATCACCTGCCCAAGGGCGGCATCGACGGCCGCATCGCGGCGTCGGTCTCCAGCGTCGACGAGGGTCGTTCGCTCTCCTTCGGGCTTCACGCGGCCAGCGGCCCGGTGGTCTTCTCCATCGACGGCGTTTCCCGCCGGGCCTCGGACTATGATGTCCCGACCATCCCGGTCAGCCAGCGCCTGGCCGACGCCGAGGGCCTGACGGTCGATCCGGCCAGGACTGTGCGCAACACCGACCTCAAGCTCGATGCCTATGGACTCGGCGTCTCGTTCGTCACCGACGAAGGCTTCGTCGGCCTGGCGGTCAAACAGACGGACACCACCTACGGCGTCCCCTATCCGCAGATCACCGCCCCTATCGATCCGGATGACGAGGGCCCCGTGGCCATCGACCTGCACCAGACCCGCTTCGACTTCCGTTCGGAGGTCCCTTTCACCGTCGGCCCGTTCCAGACGATGAAGAGTTCGATCGGCTATGCTGACTACGAGCACGCCGAGGTGCTGCGCGCCACCGGCGAGACCGGCACCCGCTTCCTGTCCAAGGGTGTCGAGGGCCGCATCGAGGTCATCCAGCGCGAGATGGGGCCGTTGAAGGGCGCCGTCGGCGTCCAGGGTCTGGTCCGGCATTTCGATTCTATCGGCGATGAGGCCGCCATCCCTCAGACCGACATCCAGGAGCTGGGCGTCTTCACCCTGCAGCGGCTCGATTTCGACCGCTGGGGCGTTGATGCCGGCCTGCGGCTGGACCGCCGCGACCTCGACGCCAGCCTGGACGGCCGCGTCGCCAGCGCGCCGGCGGCGGCCTACGGCCTTGACTGGATCACCGCCGACAACGCGCCCAGCTTCAGCAACGTCTCGGCCTCGCTGGGCGTCTTCATCAAGCCGGATGACAACCAGTTCTACGCCCTGACGGTGGCCCGCAACGCCCGCGCCCCGACCGAGGGCGAGCTTTATTCCGACGGCCCGCACCCGGGGACCGGCGCCTTCGAGATCGGCGATCCGGGCCTTGAGTCCGAAGCCGTGATCAGCCTGGAGGCCACCGGTCGCTGGACCTTCGACCGGTTCCGGGCCGAGGGCCATCTCTGGTACGCGGCCTATGATGGCTACATCGACCAGGTCCCGACCGGCGATGTCGAGGATGGCCTGCCGGTGTTCCGCTACATCCAGAGCAACGCTGACTTCCATGGCTTCGAGCTGGAAGGGACCTATGATCTGTGGACCGATGGCGGCCGCGCCGTCTCGGCCCAGGTGGGCGCCGACTATGTGCGCGGCGAGACCGACGACGGCGCCCCGGCCCGCATCCCGCCATGGTCGGTGACCGGCAAGCTGATCTGGGAAAGCGCACTGTTCGACGCCAACCTGGAAGTTCGCCATGTGGCCGAGCAGACCCGCGTCGCGACCTTCGAACTGCCGACCGACAGCTATACGATGGTCAATCTGTATGGCGCGGTGAAGCCGTTCCGGACCCCGGACCTGCGGCTCTTCGCCGAGCTGCGCAACGCCACCGACGAGGTGGCGCGCGAGCACGTCAGCTTCCTGAAGGACATCGCCCCCCTGCCCGGACGCTCGTTCCGGGCCGGGGTGGCGTATCGCTTCTAGCCCAGCACCGTCTTGCCGTTGCGGATCACGGTCACCCCGCGTTCCTTCACACGAGCCTCGAAGGAGATGACA
>JANPKF010000120.1:0-2561 GCA_031425895.1 Caulobacteraceae bacterium
CCCCCGAGTCCGCCGCCGCCCGCGGCGTGACACTGACCGTCGATCCCCCGCCGCGCCCCGCCAGGGGAGCTAAGACGCCGCCGCGCGGGTGCTGGCCGGCGACGAAGCCTCCACCCAGGTCACCGGTTTCTTACGGGCCAGGATTTCCGACGGCGACACCAGCCCCTTCAAGGGCGGCTGGCAGGCCGGGGTGCTGGTCGAGCGGGTCCTCAAGGACCGCCCCGACAGCGCCTTTTCGGTCGGCGTCCAGCAGGGCCGTCTGTCCTCGAAGATGCGCGCCAACATGTTCGGCGGCGGCATCGACGCCTCCAACGCCGAGACCGGGTTCGAGGTCACCTGGTCGGACCGTCTGAATGACCGCATCACCCTGCAGCCCGACCTGCAGATCATCCTCGATCCGGGCGGCGAGAGCGGGGCCGATCCGATCGTGGTTCTGGGGTTGCGGGTTACGGTGGATCTGTTCTGAGCCCCTTTCCCACCGCTCGTCCCGGCGAATGCCGGGATCCATTTCATAGGGCTCAGACCTGTCAGACTGACCTCTGATCTAAATCCCAACAGTCGAATTGGCGCGCGCGCCGGAAACTCCGAGATCTACGAAATGGGTCCCGGCATTCGCCGGGATGAGCGGTGAGGAGGGCGGCTAGGGCGCTCGCTTCCGCTGCGCCGCGTCGGCCTCGCGGTCCCACATCACCTTGTAAGGGGTCCCGTCCAGCAGGCGCTGGGCGGGGCTCTGTTTTTCGATCTGGCCGATCAGGCCGCGGTAGACGCCGTAGCCGACCAGTTCCTGCAGGCGGGGCTCGAAGGTCTTCACCAGGCTGGCCGGCAGGCCGAGCTGCTGGTACTCCTGCTGGCGGATGTAGCCGGCGCAGTAGTTCATGGCGATGCCGGTGCGCCGGCCCTGGCTGCGGTTGGCGCCGCCGCCATGCCACAGGGAGCCGTCCCAGATCAGCACCGAGCCGGCCTTCATCACCGCGGGGATGGTCTCGTAGTCGCCGCCGTACTCCGGGTTGGGCATCAGGTGACTGCCGGGGACCAGGCGGGTGGCGCCGTTCTCGTCGGTGAAGTCGGTCAGGGCCCACATCGAATTGCAGACCACGGCCGGGTGCGGCTTGGGGATGGGGATGATCTGGTCGTCGGCGTGGATCGGCTGGGCGATCTGGCCGGGATCAATGGCGATCGAGGCCAGGGAGGAGATCAGGCATCCTGGGCCGAGCACCGCGTCGATCAGCGGCAGGACGGCGGGATGGACCGGCACATGTGCGAACACCTCGCCCAGGGCCAGCAGGTTGTAGATGCGGACCGTGTTGTCGCCCTCGAAGGGGTTCATCGCCGGCTTTGCGCCGAGGTCGCGCTCGAGGCGCTCGACGGTTTCGAGGAGTTCCGCCACCAGGTCCGGGGCGATGGCGTCCTCTACGATGGTGAAGCCGTCGGCCTTCAGCCGCGCGACGTGCTGTTCGAACATCTCATGCCCTCGCCGATCCCGAAGCCGAGTATAGCAGGAAAGCGATCCGGCGCCGAAATTTTTCCTGTTTTAATTCAACATCGTAGACCCACTCTGGGGTCCGTCCGGAACCGCCTTGGAGACGATCCGGAACCTACCGGGCGACCAACCCGCCCCACAAAAAAACGGTCAGATGAGTGAGGTGACTGTCTCGCGCAGTGTGACCGTCGCCGGGGCGGGCCTCAGAAGCTCTTCGGCAGGCCCAGCACGTGCGTCCCGACGTGGCTGAGGATCAGGTTCGTGCTGATCGGGGCCACCTGGTAGAGGCGCGTCTCGCGGAACTTGCGCTCGATGTCATACTCCTCGGCGAAGCCGAAGCCGCCGTGCGTCTGGACGCACATGTCGGCGGCGTACCAGCTGGCCTCGCTCGCCAGCATCTTGGCCATGTTGGCCTCGGTGCCGCAGGGCTGATCCGCATCGAACATGGCGGCGGCCTTGTCGACCATCAGGTCGGCGGCCGAAATCTGCACATGGGCGCGGGCGATGGGGAACTGGATGCCCTGGTTCTGGCCGATGGGACGGCCGAAGACCTCGCGCTCTTTCGCGTAGGCGGAGGCGCGGTCGATGAAGAACTTGCCGTCGCCGATGCATTCGGCGGCGATCAGGATGCGCTCGGCGTTCATGCCGTCGAGGATGTATTTGAAGCCCTTGCCTTCCAGACCGATCAGGTTCTCCACCGGGACTTCCAGGTTGTCGAAGAACAGCTCGGTAGTGGCGTGGTTGAGCATGGTGCGGATCGGCCGGATGGTCAGGCCGTTGTTCACCGCCGACCGCATGTCGACGAGCAGAACGCTCATGCCGTCGGAGGTCTTGGTCACCTCCTCGCGCGGCGTGGTGCGGACCAGCAGGACCATCAGGTCGCTGTGTTCGGCGCGGCTGATCCAGATCTTCTGGCCGTTGACGACATACTTGTCGCCGACCCGCTTGGCGAAGGTGCGCAGGCGGGTGGTGTCGGTGCCGCTGGTCGGTTCGGTGACGCCGAAGGCCTGCAGGCGCAGCTCGCCCGACGCGATGGCCGGCAGGTACTTCTCTTTCTGGGCCGGCGTGCCGTGCCGCAGGA
>JANPKF010000121.1:0-1569 GCA_031425895.1 Caulobacteraceae bacterium
GTGAACTTCTCGCGGCGGATGGTGTCGAGCGGGCTGGCGACGGTGCGGGTGATGTCGGAGACGGCGACGCCGATCGTCTTCTCGCCCGGGTCGAGGCCGACGATGGGGGCGTACTGCGGCAGGGCGGCCGGCAGGTCGAGGATGTCGAGGATGGCCATGGGCGGGCTGTAGGCGCAGCGGGCGACGGGGTCAAACAGGCCCCCCTAAGTGAGGAAGCGCGGCGCGGGGGGATGGGCGATCAAGGAGGCATGCGCGCCCTTCTTCTCGCCCTCGCCCTTGTTGTCGCCGCCGGTCCCGCCGTTCAGGCGGCGGAATGGACCTGGTCCAGCCAGACGATGGAGCTCTCGACCCTGCTGGGCTCGCCGCCGCCATCCGATGCGACGCGGCTGGACGATCCAGGCGGGGCGACCTGGCTGTCGCATCAGAACGGGGTGCTGGTGCTGACCGCCGAGGCGACCGGGTTCAGCAAGTACGTCACCTTCGAGTTGGGGGCGTACGACGCCTGGCGTCTGGCCGCGCCGGACAAGAAGGGGCGGGTGGTCGTGGAGGCCTTCGTGGGGTCCGATATGAAGACCCTGACCTTCGACCTGTCGAAGGTGCACAGCAAGCGCACGCTGAAAGTGACGATCAAGTCGCGCACAGCGATGTGACGTCCGGGCGTTTTCCGCCCGGAGTCGCCCGGTTATCCTTGTCAAAGCAGCCCTGCGGCGGCTAACCACCGCCTTTCGCTTCGACTGGAGTTTGGCCAATGGCCGTTGACGCCGCCACGGTGCGCAAAGTCGCCCGTCTCGCCCGGATTGCTGTTCCCGATGACGCCCTGGAGCCGATGGCCCAGGAGATCAACGGCATCATGCAGTGGATCGAGCAGCTGAACGAGGTCGATACCGACGGCGTCGAGCCGATGACCTCGGCGGTCGCGACGACCCTGCCGCTGCGCGAGGACGTGGTCACCGACGGGGCCTATGTCGACAAGATCGTGCTGAATGCGCCGAAGACGGCCGATGGCTTCTTCATCGTGCCGAAGGTGGTGGAATAGATGTCGACGCTGACCTCACTCACCCTGAAGGGCGCGCTGGAAGGCCTGAAGGCCAAACAGTTTTCCGCCGTTGAATTGACCGAGGCGCATGTGACCGCGGTCGAGGCCGCCCGGTCGCTGAACGCCTTCGTTCTGGAAACGCCGGAGAAGGCGCTGGAGATGGCGGCGCTGTCGGATGCGCGCATCGCGTCCGGCGAAGCGGGGCCGCTGGAAGGCGCGCCGCTGGGCATCAAGGACCTGTTCTGCACCGAGGGCGTGCGGGCCACGGCCTGTTCGAAGATCCTCGGCGACTTCAAGCCGCCGTATGAGAGCACGGTGACGGCCAACCTGTTCGGCGACGGCGCGGTCATGCTGGGCAAGCTGAACATGGATGAGTTCGCCATGGGCTCGTCCAATGAAACCAGCGCCTTCGGGCCAGTTGTGAACCCATGGAAGGTGGCCGGCGGCAACCAGTCGCTGACGCCGGGCGGTTCGTCCGGCGGATCGGCGGCGGCGGTGGCGGCGGACCTGTGCCTGGGCGCCACGGCGACCGA
>JANPKF010000122.1:0-9391 GCA_031425895.1 Caulobacteraceae bacterium
GCGAAGGTGGGCATGGCGAATTCGTCGACCAGCCGGCGGGCGATGTCGAGGTAGGGCATGCCCGGCTTGACCATGACCATGTCGGCGCCCTCGGCGATGTCGAGGGCGACCTCGCGGATGGCCTCTTCGCTGTTGGCCGGATCCATCTGGTAGGTTTTCTTGTCGCCCGGATTGGCCACGTCGCCGCTGCCCAGTTTTCCGGAGCCGATGGCGTCGCGGTAGGGGCCATAGAAAGCCGAAGCGTACTTGGCGGCGTAGGACATGATCATCACGTCCTGCAGGCCTTCGGCTTCGAGGGCTGCCCGAATAGCCCCGACCCGGCCGTCCATCATGTCGGAAGGGGCAAGGATATCGCAGCCGGCCCGGGCCTGGACCAGGGCCTGCTCGACCAGCCGCTCGATGGTGGCGTCGTTGACGATGCGGCCGTCCTTCAGGACGCCGTCGTGGCCGTGGGTGGTAAAGGGGTCGAGCGCCACGTCGCACATGATGCCGACCTCGGGGGCGGCCGCCTTCATCGCCTTGATCGCCCGGCAGATGACGCCGTCTTCCTCGGCGGCAAGGCTGCCCTCGGCGTCCTTCCGGGCCCCGTCGATGTGCGGGAAGATGGCGATGCAGGGGATGCCCAGCTCACGGGCCGCGACGGCCGCCTTGGCCGCTTCGGCCACGCTCAGGCGGTCGACGCCCGGCATGGAGGCGACCGGAATGCGGCCCTCGCCCTCATGCACCACCATCGACCAGATCAGGTCAGACGGCTGCAGGCTGGTCTCGCGCACCATGCGGCGGGACCAGTCGGCCTGGCGCAGGCGGCGCAGGCGGGTGGCGGGATAGGCGGCGAGGGGGGGAACGGTCATGGGCGCGGTGTCGCGCAAGGCGGCCGCGAGCGCAAGCGTATCGGGGCATCGGCGCGAGGCGCTGTGCCGATCGTCAGAGTCATTATGCCGCCGCCGCCGGTCGCGGCGCGGTCGCCAGGCGGATGAAGCCGATGGCCGGGGCCGCCAGCGACCACAGGGCCAGCAGGATCAGGCTGACCACGGAGCCGATGAACAGCCCGATGACCCGAACGGTGAAGTCCGTCTCGTCGACCTGCATATCGCCGTACGTCCCGCCGTTTCGCCAGGCGTCACCGGTCAGTTCGACCACGCCCCAGACCCCGCAGATTCCGGCGATAAGGCTGAGCAGGAAACCGATCCAGAAGATCTGGATCTGGAACCGGTAGTGCTCCCGCACCATCGGCCCGGCAGAGCCGCGCTGGGTGTAGGCGAGCACCACGGCGACGATGGCGGGCACGCCGCCGAAGAACAGGGCGCTGAACAGCAGGCCGTAGTTGATCAGTCCCAGGGTGCGTTCACTTTCGAACCGACCGGTGTCTGTGGTGGCGAGCGTCATGCGGATCTCCCGTCAGGCAGCGGTTGACAGCTTGGCCCCTCGGCGTCAGGTCAGCAAGCCCACGGCGTGAGGGTAACTCTTCGCGCAAGATCAGGACATGGACGCATGGATTTCTCCCTCACTGACGATCAGCGCGCCATCCAGGAGATGGCCCAGGCCTTCGCAAGGGATGAACTCGCCCCGCACGCGGCGAAATGGGACGAGGAAAGCCACTTCCCCGTCGACGTCATGCGTCAGGCCGCCGCGCTCGGCTTCGCGGGCGTCTATGTGCAGGAAGACGTCGGCGGCTCGGGCCTCAGCCGGCTCGACGCCTCGCTGATCTTCGAGGCGCTGTCCTACGGCTGCGTGCCGACGGCCGCCTACCTGACCATCCACAACATGGCCTCCTGGATGATCGACCGCTTTGCCGGCGACGAGCTGCGTCACAAGTACCTGCCGCGCCTGACCACCATGGAGCTGATCGCCAGCTACTGCCTGACCGAGCCGGGCAGCGGTTCTGACGCCGCCGCCATGCGCACCAGCGCCCGGCTGGACGGCGACCACTATGTGCTGAATGGCTCGAAAGCCTTCATCTCGGGCGCAGGCGTCTCGGACGTCTATGTCGTCATGGCCCGCAGCGGCGGCGATGGCCCCAAGGGTGTCTCGGCCTTCATCGTCGAGAAGGGCTGGGAAGGCCTGTCCTTCGGCGCCAACGAGAAGAAGATGGGCTGGAAGTCGCAGCCGACCGCCCAGGTCAACTTCGACAACGTCCGGGTGCCGGTCGAGAACCGTATCGGCGGCGAGGGCGAGGGCTTCCGCTTCGCCATGATGGGCCTGGACGGCGGCCGTCTGAACATCGCCAGCTGCTCGCTGGGCGGCGCCGCGTTCGCGCTCGACACGGCCAAAGCCTACATGGAAACCCGCAATCAGTTCGGCAAACCGCTGAAGGACTTCCAGGCCCTGCAGTTCAAGATCGCCGACATGGCCACCGACCTGACGGCCTCGCAGCTGATGGTCCGCAACGCCGCCTCGGCGCTCGACAAGCGCGACCCGCACGCCACCAAGCTCTGCGCCATGGCCAAACGCTTCGCCACCGACGCCTGTTTCGATGTCGCCAACAACGCCCTGCAACTGCACGGCGGCTATGGCTACCTCGCCGACTATCCGATGGAGCGCATCGTCCGCGACCTTCGTGTCCACCAGATCCTCGAAGGCACCAACGAGATCATGCGGGTGATCATCGGCCGGGAGATGTTCCGGCAGTAGAGTTTCATGCTATTCTGACCAGACTGGTCAGAATTTGGAGGCCGTGATGCGTGAAGTCGGCATTCTTGAAGCCAAGACGAACTTTTCCTCGCTGGTCGACGCGGTCGATCGTGACGGTGAGGAGATCGTCATTACGCGCCACGGTAAGCCTGTGGCAAAGCTGACCAGGCCTCTGATCAGAGAGGCGGCATCTCGCCCCAAACTGACCGGTCCCGAGTTGCTTGAAAGGCTTCACAAAGTTCGCGAACAGATCGCGCGGAACAATCCGGATGCGCCTCCGGAAACCTGGGAAGACATCAAGGGTGATGGTTACCGGTGAGCCTGATCGTTATTGATGCGTCGGCGGCTCTTTCGTGGATTTTGCCGGCCCAATCCACAGTCGCGGCAAACGAGTTTTTGCGAGATCATAACCAAGATACCTTTGTCGCTCCCGACGTGTTTGCCTGGGAAGCCGGCAATATTCTTCTGGCGCGGGAGAGAAGGCGCCTCTTCGGCGGCGACGACTTTGATCTCGCGGCGGCAGCGCTGGATTTCCTGCCCATAACCCTGATCGACTCCATTCCGCGCGCATCGGTGGCTCATCGGTCATTGGCGCGGACTGGCGATATCAGCCTGTTCGACGCGGCCTATCTGCAACTGGCCATCGATTTTGACTGTGCCCTGGCGACGCGCGATGGCGGGCTGATCCGCGTTGCCCGAACGGCAGGTATCGACTGTTTCGACCTCAGAGGCGTTCCTGCTCCATGACCGAAGAACCCGAAGTCCTCACCCGCGTCGAAGGCGGCGTCGGCCGCGTCACCCTCAATCGGCCCAAGGCGCTGCATGCGTTGACCACCAACATGTGCCGGCTGATCACCGACGCCCTGCTGGCCTGGCGTGACGACGAGGCGGTGCACTGCATCCTCGTCGACCACAGCGGTGAGCGCGGCTTCTGCGCCGGCGGCGATATCCGCATGCTGGCCGAGAGCGGGGCAGGGGACGGCAAGGACGCCCGGGAATTCTTCCACACCGAGTACCGGCTGAACCACCTGCTGTTCGTCTACCCCAAGCCGGTCATCGCTGTGATGGACGGGGTGACCATGGGGGGCGGCGTCGGCCTTTCCATGCCGGCGGCGGTGCGCATTGCAACCGAGCGGACGACCTTCGCCATGCCCGAGACCGGCATCGGCCTGTTCCCTGACGTCGGCGGCGGCTGGTTCCTGCCGCGCCTGCCTGGCAAGGCGGGTCTGTGGTTGGCCCTCACAGGGGCGCGGATCAAGGGCGCCGACTGCATGCGACTGGGCATCGCCACCCACTACATGCCGAGCGAGCATGTCGAAGGGTTCAAGGCCGCCCTCGCCGAGCATCCAGGCAGCATCCCGGGCGCCCTGGCCCATTTCGTGCGCGACGCCGGACCGGCGCCGATCGAGCCGCATCTGGCCGACATCGACCAGTTCTTCGGCCGCCCGACTGTCGAGGCCATCCTTGGGGACCTGGAACGGGACACCGGCGAATGGGCGCGCAGCACCCTGATCACCCTGGGGACCAAGTCGCCGCAGACGATGAAGGTCGCCTTCCGCCAGCTGGCCCACGGCGCCCTGCTGACCGACTTCGCGGACAACATGGTGATGGAGTTCCGGATCGGCGCCCGCGTGGTTCAGCGTCCAGACTTCATCGAGGGTGTCCGGGCCGTCATCGTCGACAAGGACAACACCCCCCGCTGGGCGCCCGAAACGGTCGAGGACGTCGGCGACGACCTGCTGGACGAGATTTTCGCGCCGCTGCCAGCGAATGAAGAATGGACGCCGCTGACGCAGGCCTAACTTTGGCCTAGAGAGTTCCGCAGGTCGGGGGACCGAACGAATAGCCGTCCAGGAGAGACGAATGACGCCCCGCGCGAGTTGGCTGGCCCTGGCCGCCGTCCTGACCCTGACCGCCTGCGCCACCACGCCTCCGCCTCCGCCCCCGCCGGTGGAAGCCGGGGCCGCGTTGCCGGCTTGGCTGGACGCCGCCCTGACCGACCCCAACCGGCCGGCCGCCGACATGGCGCGAGACACCAATCGCAAGCCGGGCGAGACCGTCCTGTTCGCGGGTGTCAGGCCCGGCATGAAGGTCGCCGACCTGATCCCCGGCGGCGGCTACTTCACCCGCATCTTCTCCAAGGCTGTCGGGCCGCGCGGGCGGGTCTATGCCTATGTGCCCGACGAGCTGTCCAAGCTGGCCAAACGCGAGCCCGCCGTGAATGCGGTGGCCAGGGACCCGGCCTATTCGAACGTCCGGGTTCTGCTCAGCACCCTGCCGCTGTTCAGCGCGCCGGAACGGCTGGATGTCGTCTTCACGGCCCAGAACTATCACGACATGCACGCCGACTTCATGGGGCCGGTTGATGTCGCGGCGGTCAATCGCCAGATCTATCAGGCGCTGAAGCCGGGTGGTCTCTACATCGTCATCGACCACTCGGCCCGGAAGGGCAGCGGCCTGTCGGCCGTCAACACGCTGCACCGCATCGATGCGTCGGTCGTGCGCCGTGAGATCGAGGCGGCCGGGTTTATCTTCGATGGGGAAGGGCAGTTCCTGCGCGATCCCAAAGACAAGCAGTCAGTGAGCGTCTTCGACAAATCCATCCGGGGCGAGACCGACCAGTTCGTCTACCGCTTCCGGAAGCCTGGGAGGGCACGCCGTTGAACAAGACCCTATTCGCCGCAGTTTCCGGGGCTCTGGCCCTCAGCCTTGCCGGCGCCGTCATCGCCGCTGACTACAGCGCGGCCCTGAACGACGCCAGGCGCCCGGCCGAGCAAAAAGCCCGCGACGCGGCCCGCAAGCCGGCCGAGCTGCTGGCCCTCGCCGAAGTGAAACCCGGCGACAAGGTCGGCGACTTCATCATGGGCGGCGGCTACTTCACGCGCGTCTTCGCCGCGGCCGTCGGCCCGACCGGCAAGGTCTTCGCCGTGCAGCCCAAGGAGTTCATCGACTTCCAGGCCAGCTACGCGACGAACCAGGACGCGGTGGTGGCGGACTACACCAACATCGTGCCGCTGCGCCCCTCGCTCGGGGCCATCGCCTTCCCCGAGACGCTGGACGTCATCTTCACCGCCCAGAACTACCACGACATGCACCTGAAGATGGCTCCGGAGCCTCTGGCCAGCATGGTCGACAAGGCGTTGTTCGATTCGCTCAAGCCGGGCGGCCTGCTGATCATCGTCGATCACGCCGCCGCCGACGGTTCCGGCACACGCGACACCGACACGCTCCACCGCATCGATATCGAGACGGTGAAGCGGGAGGTTCTGGCCGCCGGCTTCGTGCTGGAAAGCGAGAGCGACATCCTGCGCAACCCGGCCGACCCCTGCACCGCCAGCGTCTTCGACGCCGCGATCAAGGGCAAGACCGACCAGTTCGTCCTGAAGTTCCGCAAGCCTAAATAGGGCCTGCGCCAATCTGAATCACTAACGACGCCGGCCTCGCGAAGGGCTGGCGCAAGGAGCGTTTGAGATGACCCGGGTAGCCTTCATCGGTGTCGGCAACATGGGCGCCGGCATGGCGGCCAACCAGGTGAGGGCCGACCGCCACGTCGCCGCCTTCGATCTGTCGGCGGCGGCCCTCGACAAGGCCGTGGCCGGCGGCTGCTCGCCGTCGACCTCGGTCGCCGAGGCGGTGAAGGGCGCCGACCTGGTCATCACCATGCTGCCGGCCGGCAAGCATGTGCGGGAGGTCTACGAGAAGGACATCCTGCCCCACGCGCCGACTTCGGCCTTGCTGATCGACTGTTCGACCATCGACGTCGACAGCGCCCGCGCCGTCGGGGCGATGGCAAAAGCGGCGGGCTTCCGCTTTGGCGACGCTCCGGTCAGCGGCGGCATCATGGCGGCCGAGGCCGGCACGCTGGCCTTCATGGTCGGCTGCGACGAGGCCGACTATCCGGCATTCGAGGAGGCCCTGAAGCCCATGGCCCGCGCGGTCTTCCACGCCGGCGACCTGGGCTCGGGCCAGGCGGCCAAGATCTGCAACAACATGCTGCTCGGCGTCTCCATGCTCGGCGTCTGTGAGTCGTTCGCCCTGGCCGAGAAGCTGGGACTCGACCCGACCCGGTTCTTCGACATCGCCTCGAAGTCCTCGGGCCAGTGCTGGAGCCTGACCACCTACTGCCCCTGGCCGGGCCCGGTCGAGTCGGCTCCGTCCAACCGGGGCTACGAAGGCGGCTTCCTCACCGCCCTGATGCTCAAGGATCTGAAACTGGCCCAGGAAGCGGCGTCGAAGGCGGGCGCGACCACGCCGATGGGCAACCAGGCCGAGGCCCTCTACGCCATGTTCGACGGCCTCGGATTCGGCCAGAAGGACTTCTCCGCCGTGCTGCAGCTCATGCGAGGCAAGCTGCAAGACCTCGCCTAGATCACATGCGAGACGTTTTCACACGACCCGCAATGATTGGCGGGGTAATCTGCCTCCGTACAAATCCTTAATTGGACAGGGTCGGGCGTTGGGGGATAAACCCCCCGCCAACTAACAAGAACAAGAGGGACCGGTCCTCGGGGCGAGGATCGGGCATTCGCCAGATGGACTACAAAGCCGCGTTTCGGACCGCTGTGGAGCAGGTCCGGTCTGAAGGTCGCTACCGTGTGTTCGCCGATCTGAAGCGACACCGCGGCGCCTTTCCGCGCGCCACCTGGACCCGTGATGACGGCTCGTCCAAGGACATCATCGTCTGGTGCTCGAACGATTACCTCGGCCAGGGTCAGAACCCGGTCGTCCTGGACGCCATGCACGAGGCCATCGACGCCAACGGCTCGGGCTCGGGCGGCACCCGCAACATCTCCGGCACCACCCACCATCACGTCGCGCTGGAGCGCGAGCTCGCCGACCTGCACGGCAAGGACGCCGCGCTGCTGTTCACCTCTGGCTACGTGGCCAACGAGGCCAGCCTGTCGATCCTCTACAAGGTGCTGCCCGGCCTGATCGTCTTCTCGGACGAGCTGAACCACGCCTCGATGATCGCCGGCATCCGCAACGGCGGCGGCGCGCGCCACATTTTCCGCCACAACGATCTGGACCACCTCGAAAGCCTGCTGGCCGCGGCGCCGATCGACGCACCCAAGCTCATCGCCTTCGAGAGCGTCTATTCCATGGACGGCGACATCGCCGACCTGGCCGGCACCGTGGCCCTGGCCAAAAAATACAACGCCATCACCTACCTCGACGAAGTCCACGCTGTCGGCCTCTACGGCGAGCGCGGCGCCGGGGTTGCCGAGCGTGACGGCGTCATGGCCGACATCGATATTATCGAAGGCACGCTGGGCAAGGCCTTCGGCGTCATGGGCGGTTACATCGCCGGCGACATCGAGATGGTCGACGCCATCCGCAGCTTCGCCTCGGGCTTCATCTTCACCACCAGCCTGCCGCCGGCCCTGACCGCCGGCGCCGTCGCCTCGGTGCGTTGGCTCAAGCAGCACAACGAGGTCCGCGAGATCCACCAGGAACGCGCCGAGACCCTCAAGCAGATGTTCCGCGACGCCGGCCTGCCGGTCATGCCGTCGGTCAGCCACATCGTGCCGGTGATGGTCGGTGACCCCGTCCACTGCAAGATGGTCTCCGACATGCTGCTGGAAGACCACGGCATCTACGTCCAGCCGATCAACTACCCGACCGTGCCGCGCGGCACCGAGCGCCTGCGCTTCACCCCGACGCCGTTCCACACGGACGAGATGATGCGCGAGCTGGTCGGGGCGATGGAGAAGCTCTGGGCGCACTGCAACATCGCTCGCCTTGGCGGCGTTGCGGCCTAGATCCCAGCAGGAATTTGCCGGCGGCGTTGCCGCCTAACCGGAGCTATTTCCGCCGCACACCTTTTCCGAGCCCGATCTTCTTGGCGAAATCAGAGCGACGCTCGGCGTAGGCTGGCGCGACCATCGGGTACTCCGGCGGCAGCCCCCACTTGCGGCGATAGTCTTCCGGCGACATGTCGTAGCGGGCGCGCAGATAGCGCTTCAGCATGGTCAGCTGTTTGCCGTCCTCCAGGCAGACGATGTAGTCGTGCTGCACAGAGCGGCCGATCGGGACCGCCGGCTTCGGCCTGGCGGCCGGTGGGGCCGGGGCCTCGCCGCCTTCCAGGCCTTTCAGCGCCTGGTGCACGCTTCGAATCAATTCAGGCAGGGCGCTGGCGCCGATCGAATTGCGCGTCACATAGGCCGACACGATATCCGAGCCGAGCTGCAACAGCTCCGTGTCCGACGAACCCTTTGGGCGGGTGGAGTCGGCCATGGCTTCAAAACCTTTCAAACTCAATCACTAACAGAACTGGCCGCCCCGGAAGGGGAGGCGTGCGAAGGCGAACGTCTCCGCGCCGCGCCGGTTCCGATTGATCCCCCCGCTTTCAACCCTTAACAGGGCGCGACCCCGCGCCTGTTGCCGCCGGAGAGACCCATGACCGCCCATACCAAAGTTGCCCCCGCCTTCTTCGGCGCCGATCTGGCCCAGGCCGATCCGGACATCGCCAAAGCCATCGATTTCGAGCTGACGCGCCAGCGTGAGCAGATCGAGCTCATCGCCTCCGAGAACATCGTCTCCAAGGCCGTGCTGCAGGCCCAGGGCTCGATCGTGACCAACAAGTACGCCGAGGGGTACCCCGGCAAGCGCTACTACGGCGGCTGCGAATACGTCGATGTCATCGAGCAGATCGCCATCGACCGCGCCAAGGAGCTGTTTGACGCCGCCTACGCCAACGTCCAGCCGCACTCTGGCTCTCAGGCCAACCAGGCGGTGTTCATGGCCCTGCTGAAGCCGGGCG
>JANPKF010000123.1:0-2755 GCA_031425895.1 Caulobacteraceae bacterium
GGTCTGGCCGCGGAAGCGTTCGATGATCGAGCGCACATAGGGCCGGACCATCGGACTGGTCAGCAACACCGCGGCATCGCCCGCCAGGGCCGCCCGTTCGAAGGCCTCGCGGACGTTCTTGATGAAGTCCTGAAGCTTGGACGGCGCCATGGCCAGCTGCTTTTCCTCGCCATTGCCGATCAGGCTGTCGGCAAAGGCCGCCTCCCAGTCCGGCGACAGGGTGACGATCGGCAGGGCGCCATCCTCGCCGCGATTGGCCCAGCATAGCTGACGGCCGAGCCGCACCCGCACCGCTTCGGTCAGGGCGGTCAGGGACGCGGTATGGGGCGCCGCCTCGGCGATGCCTTCCAGGACGGTGCCCAGATCGCGGATCGACACCCGCTCGCGCAGCAACGCCTGCAGGACGCGCTGCAGGGTCGAGGCGGTGATGACGCCGGGGATGAGTTCCTCGGCCAGCTTCTTCTGCTCCGGGCCCAGTTCCCTGAGCAGCTTCTGGACCTCGGCGTAGGACAGCAGGTCGGACATGTTGTCCTTGAGGATCTCGGTCAGGTGCGTCGTCAGCACCGTGGCCGGATCGACCAGGGTGTAGCCACGGAAGGTCGCCTCTTCCTTCAGCGAGTCATCGATCCAGGTGGCGGGCAGGCCGAAGGCCGGCTCGCGGACATGTTCGCCGGGGATGTCGACCTGACCGCCGCGCGGGTCCATGGCCATCAGACTGCCGATACGAACCTCGCCGGCCCCCGTGTCCATCTCCTTGATGCGGATGGCGTAGCCCTGGTTCGGCAGGCGCATGTTGTCGAGGATACGGACGGACGGCATGACGAAGCCGAACTCTCCGGCGAGCGTCTTGCGAAGGGCGCGGATCTGATCGGTCAGCTTGCGACCGTCCAGGTCGTTGATCAGGGTCAACAGGCCGTAGCCCAGCTCGATCTTGATGTCGTCGATGGCCAGCGACTGGCCGATCGGCTCTTCCTCGGCCTCGGTTGCGTCCGGCAGTGAAGACACATCGACCGGTGGCTGAAGCTTGGCGTTCTGGGCCCGTCGCCAGGCCAGGTAGCCGGTGGCGATGGCGATGGCGATGAAGGGAATCTTCGGCATTCCCGGCACCAGGGCCATGACCCCGGCGGCGGCCGAGACCATGCCGAGGCCCACGGGGTTCATGGCCAGCTGGGTGACCAGGGCCTTGTCGGCGGCGCCGTCAACGCCGGCCTTGGAGACCAGCAGGCCGGCGGCGATCGAGATGATCAGGGCCGGCACCTGGCTGACCAGGCCGTCGCCGATGGTCATGATGGTGTAGGTGTTGAAGGCGTCGCCGATCGGGATCTTGTGCTGGATTACCCCGATCAGGATCCCGCCGATGATGTTGATGGCGGTGATGACCAGGGCGGCCACGGCATCGCCCTTCACAAACTTGCTGGCGCCGTCCATAGCCCCGAAGAAGGTGCTCTCCTGCTCCAGCTCCTTGCGCCGCAGCTTGGCCTGGTCTTGGTCGATGAGGCCGGATGACAGGTCGGCGTCGATGGCCATCTGCTTGCCCGGCATGGCGTCGAGGGTGAAGCGGGCGGCCACTTCGGCGATCCGGCCCGAACCCTTGGTGACGACCACGAAGTTCACCAGGACCAGGATGGCGAATACGATCACCCCGATGATGAAGTTGCCGCTCATCATCATGTGGCCGAAGGCCTCGATGACCTTGCCGGCCCCCTCCGTGCCCTCGTGCCCATGGCTGAGGATCAGCCGCGTCGAGGCCAGGTTGAGGCCCAGGCGGAACAGGGTGGTGACCAGCAACACCGTCGGGAAGGCGGTGAACTCCAGCGGCCGCTTGATCAGCAGCGCGGTCATCAGGATCAGGATGCTGCTGGTCAGCGACAGGGCCAGCAGGATGTCCAGCAGGAACGGCGGCACCGGCAGGATCAGCAGCACGATGACGCCGACGATGCCGATGGCCAGGCCCACGTCGCCACGCGCCACCCAGCCCCAGACCTGCCTGGCAGTCAGGGGGTTGGAGGCGGAAATCGGGTGGGCGTCACTCATCTGGAAAGCTCACTAGGCGGCGTTGGAACCGAGACCAGCCTGCGGCGGCGGCACGGCCACGCCGGAGTCGCCGTATTCCTTCAGCTTGTTGCGCAGGGTGCGGATCGAGATGCCGAGGATGGTGGCCGCATGGGTCCGGTTTCCCGAGCAGTGGGTCAGGGTGTCGAGGATCAGCTGCTGCTCGACCTCGGCCACCGTCTGCCCGACGAGCGTGCGGGTGATCGCCTCGGCCGCCATCGAGGCGGTGCGGGCGACGGCCGTGTCCGGCGCGGGGGCCAGGGGCTGGCCGTCCGGCAGGCGGATGGCGAACTCCTCGATCTCCGCACCCGTCGACAGCAGCACGGCGCGGTGCATGGCGTTTTCCAGTTCCCGCACATTGCCCGGCCAGCGATGGGCGACGAGGCGCTTGCGGGCCTCCACCGACAGCGGTCGTTCGGGCATGCCATTGGCCTTGGCGTACTTTTTCAGGAAGTGGTCGCACAGCGCCGCGATATCACCCGGCCGCTCGCGCAGCGGCGGCAGCCGCAGGTTCACGACGTTCAGGCGGTAGAGCAGGTCTTCACGGAAGCTCCCGTCCTTCACGGCCGCGGCGAGGTCGCGGTTGCTGGTGGCGAGTATGCGGATGTTGACCTTGACCGGCTTCGAGCCGCCGACCCGGTCGAGTTAACGCTCCAGGATGGGGCGCAGCAGCGTGGCCTGCAGCCGGCCCACCAACACGCTG
>JANPKF010000124.1:0-2539 GCA_031425895.1 Caulobacteraceae bacterium
CCAGATAGCCCTTCATGGCCTCGACGGTGAGCAGGTGGGCGGGAATGGCGTCGGAGGAGAAGGCGTCGATCAGCAGGATGTCGTACTTGCCGGCCGGTTCCTTCTCGAGCGTCAGGCGGGCGTCGCCGACCACATAGTCGACCGGACCCTTGGCGCACTCAGTAGTGTAGCTGAAGATGGCCGGATCGCTGGAGGTCTTCACCACCTGCGGATCGATTTCGAAGAAGGTCATCCTGTCGGTGGCCCGCACATAGGCGGCGACCGCGCCGGCGCCCAGGCCGACGGCGCCGACCGTGACGGCGGGCTTGGTCTTCTGGACCTGGTTGAACACCTGGCCGATGGGGGTTTCGGGGGCGTAGTAGACCAGCGGCCGGCACTTGTAGCGCGGGTCGAGGGCCTGGGCGCCGTGCAGGGTGGTGCCGTGCGAGAAGACCCGCACCTTGCCGCCGAGGCCCGGGACATCGGCCATGGCGAAGTGGACGACGCCGAAGAAGCTGCGCCGGCTCTGGTAGTAGTCGGTGTGGGGATCGATTGTGTAGGCTGAGTAGGCCAGCAGGCTGACGGCGGCGAAGAACAGCAGGGCGCGCTCGCGCACCGCCACGGCGCAGACCGCGATGGCGACTACCCCGATCGCGCCCAGAATCCGGACGGTGACCTCAGGGGCGATCGCGGCGCCCGTGAACTGACCGGACAGGGCCAGCAGGGCGAGGTCGAAGCCGATGGCCGCCAGGGCCAGCGCAACCCATTCGCCCGTTGTCGGGGCGACGGCCAGTTCCGGTCGCAGGCGGAAGAGGATGACGGCGCCGCCCACGGCGAGCGCGCTGAGGGCGACCAGAACGAGGATCATGTCGATCAGGGCCAGGCCCTGGATCGGCCGCAGGCCAGGCGTGAAGGCGGCGATGACGGCAAGGGTAAAGGTGGCCCCGGCGATGCCAAGGGCGCCCCACTCCAGCCGCCGGGGCGGCTCGCCGTTTCGGCGGCGGATCATGGCCATGATCAGAAGTGTGCAGACAAGGATCAGGCCGGGAACCGCTAGAGTCTTGAGCACAGTCAGGGCGGAGAAGGCGTTCTCCGGCTTGTTCAGGTGGCCCCAGAAGCCGGTGGTGACCGAGTTGAGCGCCACGACGAAACCCAGCACGGCGACCACGCAGAGGATCAGTTCACGCCGGCTCGGCATCAGGGCGCCGAACGGACGGGCCAGGGCGCAAAGGCAGAGGACGATGATGTACTCGGCCACCGTCTCGAAGACGAGCGGGGCGACGAAGGCGTTGAACGCCCCGCCCACGACGCCGCCGATCGACATGCAGAGGTAGAAGTCGGTCAGACGGGCCGGATCGGGCCGCCGCGCCACCAGCGCCTGGTGACAGACGAGGGCGCAGAGGAAGAAGGTGACGAGGTGGATGCCAAGCGTGAACAGGACGTTCGGTGAGCCGAACGGCATGGTGGCGACGGTCACGATCAGCGCCGTCGACATCAGCACCAGGGCCAGCCTCGGCGGGATCATCGGCCGGTTCTGGAAGGCGATGATGAAGGTCAGCAGGTAGAGCGACAGCGGCAGCACCCAGAGGAAGGGGGCGCTGGCCACGTCGGTGGTCAGGTGGGCCGTGACGCCGAGCATCAGGCTGGACGGCAAGGCCGCGAGCGCGATCCAGGTCAGCCGCTGTTTCCAGGAGATCGGAGCCGCCTGGGCCGGAGTACGCTCCGCCAGGGTGGGCAGCGGGGCGGTATCGTGGCGGCGGATGTTGAGCGCCAGGACGATCATCACACCGACGAAGCCGACATAGAGGCCGCTCCAGCCATAGCGCTGGTCGTGCAGCAGCAGCGCCGGCTCCATGATCACCGGATAGGCCAGCAGGGCGAGCAGGCTGCCGAGGTTGCTGGCGGCGTACAGCGCCCAGGGCTCCGGGCCCCCTTCCCGCCCGTGGACCTTGGCGTGCCAGGCCTGGACCAGGGGAGCGGTGGCCGAAAGGGCGGCGAACGGGGCGCCGATGGAGATGGCCAGCACCCCCAGCAGCCAGAGGGCCGGCGGTGTCGCGCCAGGCTCTCCCAGCAGGTCCGTGATCCGCAGCGGTAGCAGAGAGGCGGCGGCGATCATGACGCCCAGGTGGATCAGCACCTGGGTGCGGGCCCGGGGGATCTTCTGCAGGAAGTGTGCGTAGCCGTAGCCGACCAGCAGCGCCCCCTGGAAGAAGGCCATCGAGGTGTTCCAGACCTGCGGCGAGCCGCCCAGCTGCGGCAGCACCAGCTTGGCGACCATCGGCTGGACCATGAAGACCATCGAGGCGCCGCAGAAGACGGCCAGGATGTAGATCCAGGGCAGTTTCTCGTGGGCGACCGGGTCGTTGGATCCAGCAGGAACGGGAACGGCGTCAGTCATGGATTTTCCGAATCGTCTTGAACAGCCAGCCGGGCGATGTTGGGCTGTCCCAGCCATTTGACCAGCCCGGAGCGCACGCCCTCATGTTTCCCCTGGAAATCCAGACTCTGGCGCGACTCCTGTTGGAAGAGTGTCGCGACCAGCGTTTGCGGATCGTTACCG
>JANPKF010000125.1:0-6358 GCA_031425895.1 Caulobacteraceae bacterium
CTCGAAGGCGGCCAGGGCGGCAAGCGCCGTGGGACGGTCGACGTCCATCGCTTCCAGCATCAGTAGGGTGCAGAGACTGTTGAGGCCCCAGTGATGGCCGGTCTGCAGAAGATCGTAGCGCAGGGTCTGGCCGTGCAGGACAGCGGAGACGGTGGCGCGGGCCCCATCGACATCGAAGCCGGTCAGGCGGGCGTCGCAGCCTTCGCCGGCGCCGAACGAGAGCACTTTGGCGCCGGCGGCGCGGGCCCTGTCGGCAAGGAGGTCGAACCAGCGGTTGTCGGCGTTGAGGACGGCGATGCCGCCCGGCTCGATGCCGTCGAAGATTTCCGCCTTGGCCATGGCCACGCCGGCTTCGCCGTCGGGGAAGTTCTCGATGTGGACGGGGCCGACGGTGGTGATGGCCACCGCGTGCGGGCGGACGAACTTGGAAAGCGGGGTGATCTCGTCGGCGTGGTTCATGCCGATCTCGAACACGGCGCGCTGGGTCGCCTTGGGCATGCGGGCCAGGGTCAGCGGCACCCCGATGTGGTTGTTGTAGCTCTTGACCGAGGTGTGGCTCGGGCCGGCGAGGGCCAGGCCGGCGGCGATGGCCTGGGTGACGCTGGTCTTGCCGACCGAGCCGGTGACGGCGCAGCGGCGGGCGCTGGATCGGTCGCGGGCCGCGATTCCGAGCAATTCCAGGGCCCGAAGCGTGTCTGCGACCTGGACCGACGGGCCGTCGACGGGCCTGGAGGCCAGGATGCCGGCGGCGCCGTCGATGAGCGCCTTGGCGGCGAACTCGTGTCCATCACGGACGCCGGCCAGGGCGACGAAGAGGTCGCCGGCATCGATGGAGCGGCTGTCGATGGAGACGCCATTCACGGCGAAGTCTGCGGTGGCGGTCCCGCCGGTGGCGGCGGCGATCTCGGCGGCGGTCCAGAGGCTCATCGGTTGAGCTCCCCAATACCTTGCTGAAGCGCCGCGGCCGTCTCGGCGACGTCGTCGAAGGGGTGGTTGACGCCGGCGACCAGCTGGCCCTGCTCATGGCCCTTGCCGGCCACGGCCAGGACGTCGCCGTCTTCGAGGAGGGCGGCGCCGGCGCGGATGGCTTCGCGGCGGTCGCCGATCTCGCGGGCGCCAGGGGCGGCGGCGAGGATGGCGGCGCGGATGCTGGCCGGGTCTTCGGAGCGGGGGTTGTCGTCGGTGACGATGGCGATGTCGGCCAGCCGGGCGGCGATCTCGCCCATAAGCGGCCTTTTGCCGACGTCCCGGTCGCCGCCGGCCCCGAACACGGCGATCAGCTTGCCGCGGACGTGCGGGCGCAGGGCCTTCAGCAGGGTTTCCAGGCCGTCCGGAGTGTGGGCGTAGTCGACATAGGCCTCGCCACCGCGCGGTCCCGTGCCGACCCGCTGCATGCGGCCGGGGGCGCCGTCGAGCTGCTCAAGGGCGGCGAAGACCGCGCCGGCCTCCTCGCCGGCCGCAATGCAGAGACCGGCCGCGACCAGCGCGTTGTCAGCCTGGAAGCCGCCGGCCAGCGGCAGGCGGACGATGTGGCGGGCGCCCTTGTGTTCGATGGTCAGGGTCTGGCCGTCGGGGGTGAGAACCCGCTCGAGGAGCTTGATCCCCTCCCCGGCTTCACCGGTCGAGATCAGGGTATGGCCGTGGGTGACGGCCGCGGCGGCGAATGCCTCGTACTGGTCGCTGTCGGCATTGAGCACGGCGATGGACCCGGTGGGCAGGAGGGTGTCGAACAGGCGCAGCTTGGCGGCTCGATAGGCGCCCATGGTGCCGTGATAGTCGAGGTGATCCTGCGTGAAATTGGTGAAGCCGGCGGCGGCCAGCCTGACTCCGTCGAGGCGGCGCTGGTCGATCCCGTGGGATGAGGCTTCGAGCGCGACATGGGTGACGCCCATGTCCGCCATCCTGGCCATCAGTTCGGCGACGTCGGCGGCGTCTGGTGTGGTCAGACCGGGCGGGGTGAGGACGACGTCCTCCTTGCCCGGCGCGGAGACCACGACGCCCAGCGTGCCCATACTGCCAGCCGTGCGGCCGAGGCCGGCGAACATCTGGCGGCAGAAGGCGGCGATGGAGGTCTTGCCGTTGGTGCCGGTGATGGCGACGCAGGTGGCAGGCTGGCGGCCCCAGAAGTTGGCGGCGGCGAGGCCGTAGGCGCGGCGGATGTCCCTGGCGTGGACGACCGGCACGGGCAGGTCGGTGACATCCTCGGGGGCGAGCACGGCGGCGGCGCCGGCCTCAAGCGCCTTGGCGATGAAGGCGCGGCCGTCGGCCTGGCTGCCCGGAAGGGCGGCGAAGAGGACGCCAGGCTTCACCTTGCGGCTGTCGGCGGTGACGCCGGTGATGGCGACGTCGTTCGCGACCGCCTGGCCAACGATGGCGCTTAGCAACGTCACAGGTTCGGCCTCCCATGGACGGCGGCGATATCGAACTGCGGCCGCTGCATCTGACGCGACACGCCGAGGAAGCGGGCGCTGCGATCGATCAGGCGGCCGGCGGCCGGCGCGGCGACCAGGCCGCCAGTGCGGGCCCCGCCGGTCGGCTCGTCGAGCAGGATGAGGACGAAGTAGCGCGGCGCTTCCAGCGGTCCGTCCGTGGGGAAGACGGCGGCGAAAGAGGCCACCTGCTTGGTCGTGCTGTAGGCGCGGATGGTCGGATCGTATTTCTCGCCGGTGCCGGTCTTGCCGCCGACCGACAGGCCGAGCGCATCGGCGCGCCGTCCCGTGCCGCCAACCACGTTGCCACGCATGATGCGAAGCATGGCGCGGCTGGTGTCCTCCGAGAAGACGCGGTGGCCTGCAGGCTTGTAGCCTTGCGGCTTCTTGAGAATGGTGACGGGGACGAAGTTGCCGCCGTTCAGCAGGGCGCCCATGGCCTGGGCCATCGCCAGCGGCGTGACGTTGATACCGTGTCCGAAGGACACACTGGCCAGGGCGTCATCGTTCCAGACCTTGGGAACCAGCGGGGTGGCGGTCTCGAACAGTTCCAGCTTGGGGCGGCGGGTCAGGCCGAGGGCATCGTAATAGTGCTTGAGCCGGTCGACGCCGATGCCCAGCGCCAGCTTGGCGGTGCCGATGTTGGAACTGTGGTTGAACACCTCGCCGAGCGTCAGGATGCGGTTGGTGCCATGGAAGTCGTGGATGGTGCGATAGCCCATCTTCAGCGGCGTGCGGGCGTCGAAGGTGGAGTCCATGGAGGCCACGCCGGTGTCGAGGCCGGCGGCGACGGTGAAGGTCTTGAAGGTCGAGCCCATCTCGTACAGCTGGGCCGAGGCGCGGTTCTTGCGTTCGGTTTCGCTGAACTTGCCAAACTTGTTGGGGTCGAATTCCGGCAGCGAGGCCATGGCGATGACTTCGCCGGTGTGGACGTTGGTGACGATGCCGACGGCGTTGTTCGGATGGAATTCCTCGACGGCGGCAGCCAGCTCCTCTTCCAGGGCGGCCTGGACGCGAACATCGATGGAGAGGGCGACCGGCTCGCCGCTGACGTATCCGGTCCGCATCTCGTTCATCAGGCCGCGCTCGGCGCCCTGCAGACCCTGGCCGCCGGGATCGGAGAAGCCGACCAGGTGGGCGGCCAGCGGGCCCATCGGATAGACCCGGCGCGGGCTCTCCTCGAAGCTGACGCCCGGAAGACCGAGATCGTGAATGCCGGCGCGGACCTCGGGGGTCAGGCCCTCGACGAGGACCCGGCGCTTGCCCTTGTTCATGACGTCGTTGAACTTCGACGGCTTGAGGCCGGGCACGCGGGCGAGCAGTTCCTTGCGCGTCTCACGACGGTTCCAGACATCGGCCGGGTCGAGGAACAGGCTGTAGTGGGTGAGGTTGGCGGCCAGCAGCTGGCCGTTGCGGTCGACCAGGTCGGCCTTGGCGCTGAGCGGCAGGGAGGCGATCGAGCCCTTCTTGCCGGCGTCGCTGAACACCGCGGCGAAGATGGCCCCGCCACCGATCAGGCCGAACAGAACGGCAAAAAAGGCCAGCACCACCAGGATGCGGACCCGCGCGTCGTCCTCCGGGCGGCCCGAGGCCTTGGCCCTCTCGAAGGCGTGCTCGATGCGCCAGAGCCAATCAATGGCCCAGCGGACGGGGCGTGGGTAGCGATGGGGAGTCAGGCCGTCCAGGCTCATTGACCGGCCTCCGCGGGATTGGGCGCGGCGGCCTGCACGCCGACTTCGGCGGCGACAGGGGCCGGCGCCGGCGCGTCGATGCCGGGCACTTCCTCAGGTTGGACGTCCGGAGCCCCCGGCGTGGCGATGGGGGTCGACGGGGCATACCCGGCGGCGATGGCCGGCAGGCTGTTGATATCGCCCTCCCGGGTCGCAGCCAGCGGCCCCATGCCGAGCAGCGCCTTCGACAGGCGCTGCAGGCGCTCGGGCTGCTCGAGGTGGGCGACCTCGGCCTTGAGCAGCCGGATGCGCTTGTTCTCCTCGCCGATCGACCGTTCGGTGCGGGCGATGTCGCGCACCTCACGGCCGGCGTAGGCCTTGGCCAGAAGCACCGTCACGGCCGTGGCCGCGAACATCGCGCAGAACACGACGTTGATGGTGCGAAAGCCGCGGGTGCGGTGATCAAGCAGGCTCATGCGGCGCTCCACACTGGGGCGGCGGTGCGGACCGCGGCCCGCAACTTGGCGGACCGGGACCTGGGATTGACGGCGGACTCGGCATCGGACGCCTGCTTGGCGCCGTTGTGGATCAGCTCGAAGGAGGCCGGGGCGCCGGCGGCCACCGGCGGAGCGTGGCGCGAGCCGCCGGGAGTCTTGCCGGCCCGTTCGGCCAGGAAGGCCTTGACGATGCGGTCTTCCAGCGAATGGAAGGTGACGACAGCGAGGCGGCCACCGACTTTCAGCACGCGCTCGGCGGCCAGCAGGCCGGCTTCGAGTTCGCTGAGCTCTTCGTTCACCGCGATGCGCAGAGCCTGGAACGACTTGGTGGCCGGATGTGTCTTGGCGCCGCGCCGGCCGCCCAGGGCCCTCTCGATGACGTCGGCCAGGTCGAGGGTGCGGGTAAAGGGGGTCTCGTCGCGGCGGCGCAGGATGAAGCTGGCCACCCGGCGGCTCTCACGCTCCTCGCCATAGACGTAGAAGATACGGGCCAGCTCGGCGTGCTCGAGGGTGTTGACCAGGTCGGCGGCGGTCGGGCCGTCAGCCCCCATGCGCATGTCGAGCGGGCCGTCACGCATGAAGGAGAAGCCGCGGTCGGCTTCGTCCAGCTGCATGGAGGACACGCCAAGGTCGAGGGCGACGCCGTCGACACTGCCTTCGCCCAGCCTGTCGGCCATGGCCGAGAACCGGTCGTCGATCAGGCGGAAGCGACCGGTCTCGTCCAACGGCGCTGCGAACTTGCGGGCGCTGGGGTCGCGGTCGAAGGCGACAACCGAGGCGCCGGTGCCCAGGATGGCCTTGCTGTAGCCGCCCGCCCCGAAAGTGCCGTCGATGATGGTCTCGCCTGGCTGAGCGCGCAGGGCGGCCAGCACCTCGGGCAACATGACCGAGATGTGGGGTTGTTCCGGACTGCTCATTACGGCTGCCCCAGCTTCTGCGCACGCTGGGCGGCGCGCAGGGCGGCCAGACCCTCGCGGGCCCCTTCGCGGGCCGCAGAGCGGCGCGCCTGGAAGGCGTCGCGCGGCCAGATCTGGAAGCGCTCGCCCAGACCCACCAGCACCACCCAGTCGGTCAGGCCAAACTGGTCGCAGAGCTGCGGCGGCAGGGTGATCCGCCCGGCGACGTCGAAGCTCATCTTCGCCAGACCGCCGTTGATGGAGAGCTCGAGGTCCGAACGCAGCGGATCGCCGAAGGGCAGTTCCTCGATCACCGCCTGGTAACGGTCGAAAAGGCTTTTGCCGCCACCCTCGATGCAGTCGAACTCGATGGAGGGAAAGCAGAAGACGCCGTCGAAGAGCCCTGCGAGCGCGGCGCGGAATTCCATCGGCACCACCAGGCGCCGCTTCGCGTCCAACTGTTTCTCGAATGTCGAGAAGAACACCGCGTCCCTGCCCTTCGGAATAGCCCGCCCGTCGGCCGCTGAAGCACCCCGCGCCGAGTGTGTTTGGGTTAACATGGGACGAATTGGGCGGCAATGGGACTGAATGCCTCAATGCTAGATTCAGAGTGGATTCAACGGCAGTTTTCCGTGGTTTGGTTAATGAACCTGAACGATTCACAGAACATACATGGAACCTGTTAAGTATTGCGGGGAGAACGGGCGGAGGTGTTGGGCTTCGTGACACGCGCCCCCCAGCTACCGTCATCCTAGGGCTTGTCCCCAGGATCCCGCCGTCCGCTTGCACTAACGGAGGGGTGGTGCCGCGGCCGCGCCCCTTCGTCGAACCAACGCATGGTGACGGCCGACAGCCCCGACGCCGCT
>JANPKF010000126.1:0-2250 GCA_031425895.1 Caulobacteraceae bacterium
CCTATACAAAAAACGCCCCGAGTCCCTTCGGGGCGCCTGGTCCGCTAAAGTTCTTACGTACGCGCCCCGGCCAGAATCAGATTGATCTGATCAGACAGGCGCGAAGTCATGTCGTCAGCCGTCCAGCCGTCGAACACCGCGCGACGGTAGCCGGCGAGGTAAACGTCCCACAGAACGCCGCCGATCAACCGTAGGTCAGCGCGCTGCGACAGTTCGCCGCGCTCGACGCCACGACGCAGCGTGTCGCTGACCATGGTCATAACGGGCTTGAGGGCCTCGCGGTTGCGCTTCTCGCCCGCTTCGGTGCGGGTCCAGGAGGCGGAGATGCCGGCCTGGAGCAGGGGCAGCTGGTTCATATGGAACCGGTAGGCGACGCTGAACAGGTCGGTCAGGGCCTTCTCGACGGTTTCGCCATTGTCGGCGGCGTCCTGCATGGCTTCACCGAGCAGGGCGTAGTCCTGGGCCAGGATTTCGTCGAACAGTTCCGACTTGTCCGCAAAGCTCGCGAACACGGCGCCGGTCGACATGCCGGCGGCCTTGGCGATGTCACGGATCGTGGCGCCCTCATAGCCACGCTCGGTGAACAGCTGACGGGCGGCGGCCAGGACCTTTTCGCGGGTGCGCTGCTTGGCGAGCGCGCGGCGGGTCGGCTTGGCGGGACGCACGGCCGGGGAGGCGATCACGCGCATCGGGATATGGTTCATCGAATGGACTCCAGACGGGTCAGGGCGCTCTCGGCGCGCTGCTCAAACTCAACGCAGTACTCATCGACTACGTTCTGCAAAATCTCGGAATAGCGACGGGCCAGCTCCCGACCGTCCTGCGCGGCATCGCGCAGGTCGACGATCAGCTGACGGACTTCCGCCAACGCGTCACTCATTTCATCGGCCGGGGATTGCTCCACCGGCGCAGGCATGGCTGCCATCGTGCGCCTCTCATGCCTTCCCGCTATTTCGTGAGCTGAACCGATCCGCGGTAAGGGGTCGATCATGTTCAGCGAACCGGCTTCAATGACCGGGGTCGGGCCTGTAGCGGCTCAATTAGACGAGATCAAGACATATTCTCTCAGGCGAGAAACCTTTTGATTCCGAGGATGTAACAGCTAGCACAACTCAAAATGAGTTAAACTGCGACAATTGCACTCACCGAACGTGGTCATTGAACATATGGCGCCGAACATCGGGCCTTCAACCTCGCACGGTCCCCTAAGGACAAATGCCTATGGTCTTTCCCGCCGGCGGGACTAAGTCTTCCGTCGTGCGCGACATATTTGACCTCCTGATTCCGGCCGCCCTCCTCGCGGTGCTTGTCACCCTGGGTTTCGGGCTCTTTGCCCTGTTCCGCGGCGGCGACTACGGCCGATCCCGGTCCAACAAGCTGATGCGGCTCAGGGTGCTGATGCAGTTCATCGCCATCATCGTGCTGGTCGGCGCCTATTGGTGGCGGACGAGGGCCTGATGGTCACGCTCAACCGGATCTATACCCGCACGGGCGACGCCGGCGTGACCCGCCTGGCCAGCGGCGAGCCGGTCAGCAAGACCCACCCGCGGGTCGCGGCCTATGGCGCCGTCGACGAGACCAATGCCTGCCTGGGCCTGGTGCGGCTCCATACCGGCGGCGACGCCGTGCTCGACGCCATTCTGATGCGCGCCCAGAACGATCTCTTCGACCTGGGCGCCGACCTCGCCACCCCCGACCGCGGCCAGAAGCTGGAATGGGAGCCGCTGCGCATCCTGGCCAGCCAGGTCGAGCGTCTGGAGCGGGAGATCGACCTGCTCAACAGCGAACTCTCCGACCTGACCAGCTTCGTTCTGCCGGGCGGCACGCCGGCCGCCGCCGCCATGCATCTGGCCCGCACCGTCTGCCGCCGGGCCGAACGTGAGACCGTGGCGCTCGCGGAGCTCGAAGGCGAGGTGGTCAGCCCCGAGGCGGTGAAGTTCCTCAACCGCCTGTCGGACCTGCTGTTCGTGGCCGGCCGCTGGGCCAACGACAAGGGCGCGGGCGATGTCCTGTGGACGCCCGGCGCCAACCGCTAGGCTTTCCCGATCACGCGTCTCGCGCGATGAATATGTCTAGACATATTGTTTTTTGGCCTCTCTGACCGCCCAAACGGCCTGCGGCGCCTTCGCGCCTCCGATGTAGGCTTCACCGACGACAATTCGACCCACATTCGGCGACAGTCGACCTACAGTCCGACCTACACGCCGGGCTACATTTCCGGGACGTCAGCCCACACCGAAGGCACGGATA
>JANPKF010000127.1:0-9055 GCA_031425895.1 Caulobacteraceae bacterium
GTTCGCCTCGCGCGGCGGCCACCTCGCCGACATTCTGCTGATCGACCACGACGGCACGGCCAAGTCGAAATTGCTGCAGGACGGTCTGGCGAAAAACGAGGCTTTCGGCATTAAGCGCCAATCGGCTCCCAAGGACGTAAGGCAGGCCCTGAAGGCCGGCGGCTACGCCTTCGCCATCGAGATACGCAAGGGCTACGGCAAGAGCCTCGAGGGTCAGCCAGACCCCAGGGCGCCGACCCTGCTGGCCCTCACCGTCGCCCCCGACACCGACAAGCGCACGGAAAAGCTGATGGTCGCCGCGCTGGGCGAGGCCACCGGCCTGCAGCGCACCGAGCAGCTGATCAGCTTCCTGCCGACCGAGGACCCCTTCGGCTTCCCCCTCGACCCGCCCAAGGTCGAGCCGCCGAAGATCGACCTCTTCTACGCCTACGCTCCGACCGCCCCGAGCGCCGCGCCCTCGGCCGTGCAACAGAGCGTCCCGGCCTGGCTGGTCTTCGCCATCTTCTTCGTCTCCATCCCGTTCTCCAACACCTTCATCCGCGAGCGACAGCTGGGGGTTCAGCGACGCCTTGCGACCATCGACGTCGGACCGGTGACCCAGTTCCTCGGCAAGCTGATCCCCTACTTCCTGGTCAACCAGATCCAGGTGGTGCTGATGCTGGCCGCCGGGGTCTTCCTCGTCCCCCTGCTCGGCGGCCAGGCCCTGCAGCTGAACGGCAGCCCGTTCGCCCTGGTCCTGCTGTCGGCGGCGGTCAGCCTCGCCGCCCTGGGCCTCGCCCTGCTGATCGCGGTCACCGCCCGCACCAGTGAGCAGGCGACCATGGCGTCCGGCCTCGGCGCCATCGTCCTCGCCGCGCTCGGCGGCATCATGATCCCCAAGTTCGTCATGCCTGAGAGCATGCAGGCCATCGCCGACCTGTCGCCGATGGCCTGGGGGCTGGACGGCTTCCTTGGGTTGTTGCTACGCGGGGGCGGTGTGGCGGACATCTGGCCCGAGCTTGCCAAGCTCACGGCCTTCGGTGTCGCGACCCTGGGCGCGGCCTGGCTCGTGCACCGGTATCAGAAGTAGGGATTGGATATGTCCGACCGCGCGCAAATGCTGGCCGACCTCAAGGCGATGATCGTGCGCGAGTGCGACAAGGAAGAGATGGACCCCAGCGAGATCGGCGACGACGAGCGCCTGATCGGCGGCGACCTCGACCTCGACAGCCTCGACGCCCTGCAGATCAGCATGGCGGTGAAAGAGAACTACGGGGTGCGCATCGAGGGTGGTCCCGACGCCCGCAAGGCCCTGGCCTCCATCAACGCCCTGGCCGACTTCATTGAGGCCGAGCGAAGCAAGACGGCATGAGGCGGGCCTGGTTCCACGGGGCCGGGCTGCACACCGCACTGGGCGCCACCCTTTCCGACAATCTGGACGCCCTGCCCGCCGGCCCGCCGCCGCCGGGGATCACCGCCGTGCCGCTCGGCGACGCCGTCGAACATGTGCCCAGCATGCTGTTGGCCGGCCTTCCGCTGGACGACATCGAGACCCGCCTGTGGCGCGCGCTGGAACCGGTCGTCGAGGCCGCCTTCGCCGCCAGTGACCTGACTCCCATTCAGCGGGCGCGCTGCGCCCTGCTGCTGGGCACCTCCAGCCTCGATGTCTCCGTCGCCGAGGCGCGCTACGCCCGGGAGCTGAGGAGCGGGGTCGAGGCCCACCCGCTGATGACCAACGCGGCCATGGGCGGCCTGGCCGAAACGATCGCCAGGCGCTTCGGCCTGCGCGGCCCCGACCTGACCATCAACACCGCCTGCACCTCCAGCGCCAACGCCCTGATCTACGCCGACGCCATGATCCGCGAAGGGCTGGTCGACCATGCCCTGATCATCGGGCTGGAGATCTTCAATCTCATCACCGCGCTCGGCTTCCAGTCCCTGGCCCTGCTCGCGCCGAACGGCATGCGCCCCTTCGATGCGCAGCGCGCCGGCCTGGTGCTGGGCGAAGGCGTCTCGGCCCTCGTCGTGGGCGCCACGCCCGGTCCCTCCGGCTTCCACTTTAGGGCCGGGGCCAACCTCTGCGACACCCACGGCGTCTCGGCCGCCAACCCGGACGGCTCGACGGTCGCCGCCGTCATGCAACAGGCCCTCGACGTGGCCGGCCTCAAGGCCGCCGACATCCTGGCGGTCAAGGCGCACGGCACCGCCAGCCTGCTCAACGACGAGGCGGAAGCCGCCGGCATGCACCGGGTGTTCGCCAGCGCCCCTCCGATGCTGGCCATGAAGCCCTTCATCGGCCACACCTTCGGGGCCTGCGGCCTCAGCGAACTGCTGCTCGTCTGCGGCGCCCTTGAGCGCGGCTACCTGCCGCCGCTGCCTGGCATCAGCGCCGAGCCCGGCGAGCTTGGCCTGATGCTCAACCAGACCTGGGCGCCCGTTGGTCGCGGCGCCTTCCTGCTCAACTACTTCGGCTTCGGCGGCAACAACACCAGCCTGGTGGTGGCCAATGACTGAGGCCCGCATCGCCGGAATCGGCAACTATCTCTGCGAGGAAGGGGCTGAGCTCACCGACCTCAAGCCCATCGTCAAGGCGACGCTCGGCGCGCCGGTCCGCCGCATCGGCCGCTTCATCTCGCTCGCCCTGATCGGCGCCGGCCGCTGCCTGGAAGGCAAGACGCCGCCGCCCGACACCGCCGTCTACTTCACCACCGGCAGCGGCGACTTCGAGGTCACCGTCGAGGTCATGGAGCACCTGTTCCGCGACGGCTTCCCGCCCAAACCGCTCAGCTTCATCAACACCGTCAGCAACGCCGCCTGCTTCTACGTCGCCAAGTCCTTCGGCCTCTCCGGCCGCTCGACCTGTCTCGGCAACCGGGCCTTCGGCTTCGAGACGGCGCTGCAGCTGGCCCTGCTCGACCTGAAGATGGGCGCGGTGACGTCCGCCCTGATCGGCTCGGCAGACATTGTGCTGGAACCCGTCGCCATCCACCGCCAACGCCTGGCCCAGGCCCCGGACGCCCCGATTGGCGAGGCGGCTCACTGGCTCTGGCTGACCGCCGGGGGCGAAGCCGGCGCCTTGCCCGACTGCCGCTTCTTCGCCAGCCGCGACGACCTCATGGCCTGGATCGCCACCTTCGACCCGGCCACCACCGTGCTGGGCCTCGGCGAAGCCCTGGCCGACGACACCTTCAATCTGCCCCGCACCTTCGACTACCGCACCGGCCGCCCCTATTACGACAGCCGCACCGCCGCCGCCCCGTCGGCCTTCCTGGCCCAGGCGACACTGGGCGAGACGATGCTGCATGTGTCGACGGATGGTGAGGGGCGGTACGCGGCGTTTACGGTGCGGGGCTGATCGGTCCGGGGGGCCGGCGACCGGGTTCGAATATCGACTCTGGGAATTGCGGGCGTGAGGTCGGCTTCCGACGCAAAGGGGGCATTTGCCGCGTCTGTATTCGGGAACAGCGATCGCTGTACTTCTCGCCGTAAACGTCGTGAGGTTTCCGATGCTGCCGGGGGCGAGGTTCCGGGTGGCGCTCAAGGCGCGGATCGTGAAGCTCAACCCGAAGCGCGGCGCGGGGACGGCAGTTTTCGTCGGGTGCGGCGCCTTCTGGATTAGTATAGGCATGGTCCTGTGACGAATAATCCTGACGCATCATCGTCCGAGAAGACCTCGTTTTTCGCAGGCGGGGGCGAAATGGGCGCGTTGATGGGCGCCCATGACTGGTCCACATCCCCAATCGGCTACCCGGACACATGGCCCGAGGCCCTGCGATCGGCAGTCAGCCTGATGCTTCCAAACAAACAGATCATGTTTGTCGCATGGGGTCCCGAGCTGGTTTTCCTCTACAACGACGCCTACCGGCCGGTGTTCGGCAAAAAGCATCCCTGGGCGCTCGGGCGCCCGTTCCGGGAAATATGGTCGGAAGTCTGGGACGAAGTCGCGCCTTTGGTCGAGACCGCCCTGGGGGGCGAGGCGACCTGGTCCGAAGACCTCCACCTTGTGCTGGAGCGCAACGGCTATCCCGAAGACTGTTGGTTCACCTTTTCCTACTCGCCGGCTCGCGACGAGAGCGGCAAGGTCGCCGGCCTGTTCTGCGCCGCCACGGAGACCACCGAGAGAGTGCTGGCGGACCGGCGTCTGGCGGCCGAGCGCGAGCGGCAGCGGCTGCTGTTCGAGCACGTACCGGGTTTCGTCGCCATCATGGGCGGGCCCGATCATGTCTTCGAGTACGTCAACGATGCCTATGATCGCGTCGCGGGCAAGCGGGGCTTTATCGGCCAGACTGTGCGCGCGGCGTTTCCCGAACTCGAGGGCGCCGGCCTGTTCGAGGCGCTTGATCGCGCCTTTGCAACCGGCGAGCCCTACGTGGCGCGCGATGTTCCGCTGAATGTTCAGCGCACGGCCGGAGCGAAGGCTGACCCGCTCTTTCTCACCTTCACCTACCAGCCGATCGTCGACGAGCGCGGCGCCGTAACGGGCATCTTCGTCCAGGGCCAGGACGTCACCCAGGAGCATCAGGCGCTGGCCGCAGCGCGCGCCGAGCGCGACCGCCAACTGATGCTCTTGCAGCAGATGCCCGGCTTCGTCGCGGTGCTGGCCGGCCCTGACCACATCTTTGAGTATGTGAACGACGCCTATGTCGACATGGTGGGGCCCCGCAATTTCATCGGGAGGCGTGTTCGTGGGGTGCTTCCCGAGCTGGAAGGCCAGGGATTCTTCGAAATGCTGGACAGCGTTTTTGCGACCGGCGCGCCGATTTCGCTCAAAGCCACGCCGATCCGCTTCGCAGGCGAGGCCCGGGATCGGTTCGTCGATTTCGTTTATCAGCCAATCCGGAATGCAGCGGGAGAGGTTACAGGTATCTTTGTCGGCGGTTACGACATCACGGAGCGCGTTCGCGCCGAGAAGGCGCGCGACGCGATCGAGGTGCGCGTCGATGCGCTGAACGAGGATATCGAGCGTAGCATCGTCGAGCGGGCAGACGACCGTAGCCTGGTGTGGAGGCTCAGTCCGGACCTGCTCGGCGTGTTACGGGCGGACGGGCATTTCGAAACCACCAACCCCGCATGGAAGTCGACGCTCGGTTGGAGCGAGTCCGAGATCATCTCGATGTCGATCTTCGAGATGCTGCACCCCGAGGATGCCGCGCGAACGCGTGAGGGTTTCGACGCAATTCTCGCTGGCAATACCGTCGTCAATTTCGAAAACCGCTATCGGTGCAAGGATGGGGGTTACCGCACCCTGTGTTGGTTCGCCGTGCCGGAACTCGACAAGATCTACTGCATCGGCCGAGACATTACGGGCGAGCGGGGCGCCGCGGAAAAGCTGTCGATCGCCGAGGCGGCGTTGCGCCAGTCGCAGAAGATGGAGGCGATGGGCCAGCTCACCGGCGGCGTGGCGCACGACTTCAACAATCTGCTTACCCCGATCATTGGCTCGCTCGACATGCTGCTGCGCCGGGGGCTCGGCAACGATCGCGAGCGGCGGTTGATCGACGGCGCGCTGCAATCGGCCGACCGTGCGAAGACGCTTGTCCAACGGTTGCTCGCGTTCGCCCGGCGGCAGCCTTTGCAGGCGGTCGCTGTCGACCTGGGTAAGGTGGTCGAGGGGATGGCCTCACTGATCGGCAGCACGGTCGGGCCGAGCATCGTCGTTCTGGTCGAGCTTGACGAAAACCTTCCACCAGCGAATGCCGATGCGAACCAGCTCGAAATGGCGATCCTCAATCTTGGCGTCAACGCCCGCGACGCCATGCCCGATGGTGGGACGCTGACGATTACGGCCGCCCGCGAGAGCGTGCGCGGCGATCATCGCTCCGGGCTAAAGCAAGGGCACTATCTTCGGCTGTCCGTGGCGGATACCGGTACGGGTATGGACGAGGTTACACTCGCCCGTGCGACCGAGCCGTTCTTCTCGACCAAAGGCATCGGGCAAGGCACAGGCCTCGGCCTCTCGATGGTCCACGGCCTTGCCGCTCAACTCGGCGGCGCGCTCACCATCGTCAGCGAGCCGGAGCGCGGGACCACCGTGGAATTCTGGCTGCCCGTCAGTCTTGGTCCGCTTGGACACGAGGACAAGACCCGGGCTGCACCGGCGCCGGTCACGCGCCGAGGCTGCATCCTTCTCGTTGACGACGAGGAGCTTGTGCGGACGATCACGGCCTACATGCTGATGGACCTGGGTTACGACGTGGTCGAGGCGAACTCGGCCGAGCAGGCGTTGCAGCTTCTTGACGAAGGCGCGGCCCCCGACATTGTCGTCACCGACCACTTGATGCCGGGTATGAACGGCGCTGAACTGGCGTTGGAGCTACGCGCCCGGAAGCCGGGGGTGCCGATCCTGATCGTCTCCGGCTATGCAGAGGCCGAAGGGATAGCGCCCGATTTGCCACGGCTGACAAAGCCTTTCCGAAACGCGGAGCTGGCGGAAAGCCTTGCGAGTCTCGCGCGGGAAACTGACCCTGGTTAGCAACAGCAGCTGCCATGCACCTAACAGTCGCGAGCCTACGCTCTCACACCGGCCCTAAAGCCGTTGGCGCTGTCAAGGAAACTTCCTTCGGTTGAGAAGTCCCTACCCCGAGACTCGATCAAGCAACGGCGGCGGCCTTTGCGCTGTTCGTGGTTCTGACCTACGTGACGCTCCTTGTAGGCCACGGCTATGATGGGGCAGTTGCCGAGGCCCGCTTTCCACCGATAGCTGACCTTCGAAGCGGTCCGGGTCCGCGCTTGATCGCTCCAAATCGCCGATGAATATGTCTAGACATAATCATTTTCGGCCCCTTCCGAGCGCTTTCGCCCGTATGGCGAATCCGGCCAGCCAATGTAGGTCCTGCCGCCCACAAACAGACCCACATTCGCTGACAGCCGACCTACGCCCGACCTACACGCCAGGCTACATTTTCAAAGCCTCGAACTACGCCCCGACCACCATTCCCCGAGACTTTTCAAGGCCCAAGCTCACTCTCGACCCCTTGCCGCCCCGCCGCGCGGTATAATGGTAGCCCGCTTCGATAAGCGCCGCCGGCCGCCCTGGCCGTCGTTCCGGTCCCGCCGCGCCTGGCGATTGGCGAACAACCGGTGGCCGTTGAAGAGGTTGCGGCCGTTTCGCCGATGACCGCCGGCGGAACTCTGCTTTCTCCGAGGGCGGTAGCCGTGGTGCGTCCTTCGACACGCGGCCTGCGGCCGCTACTCAGGATGACGAGCTTTGTTGCGTTTCACAGGTGTTCGTCATCCTGAGTAGCCCGCTGCTGCGGGCGTGTCGAAGGACGCAGGGACGTCGCCTCAGATCCCCTTCAGCCCCTGCCACATCGCCAGTTCCTTGTCGGCGATGCGGTTGAGGATGGCGTCCAGCTCCTTCACATCGAGCTTCTGGCGCTTGCGGGCCATCTTGGTGGCGACCAGCGCGAACCGCCGCCACTCGTCGCCGGCGTCGGTGAGCGCGACGGACGCCTCCTTCAGCCGGTCGTTGCCGAGGATCTTGCCCGTCTCCTGCAGGAAGCTGGCGTAAAGGAAGCGGAAGCCCGCCCCGCCGGTGCCGATCTCTTCCTGCATGCGGACGATGTGGCCGAGGTACTGCGGCAACTTTGTTTCCGCGTCCGCCCCGGCCGCCACCTTGGCGATGTTCCTGCCCAGGAAGCGGATGCCCTTGACCCCGATGATCGGCAGCGGCGCCCCGACCATGATCCGCCGGTTCATCCGCACCGCCTTGGGCACGGCCCTGGCGTAGTCGATCTCGCCGGGCGTGCCCTCCGGGTAGTACATCATCCCCTTGGCGGCCATGGCCCCCTTGGCGAACCGCGCCTTCTGCAGGCTGGCGGAATCACAGCGCACCGTCTGTTCGAAGATCGGGTCGCTGATCAGGTAGTCGTCCCCGTCCCGGCCGAAGACCACAAGGTTGTGGGCGTTGAAGTGGAAGCGCATGTCTTCCGGAAAGTAGGGCAGCCAGTAGACGCAGGTCTGCAGGCCGACCGCATGGCCTTTGTCGAGCTGCGCATCCAGCGCCGCCTTGCCCGCCGCCGGATCGCTGAATGTCTGGCGCTTCCACGACATGCCCAGCTGTTTGGCGACGCCCTTGATGATGTGGCCGGGCGGCATGCGGTAGGCGATCAGCGGCATGCCGGCCATCTTGATCATCGGCATATAAGCGAAGGTCAGAGCCGAGCTGAGGCCAAAGGCCATCGGCTCGTTCATGGCCAGGCCGCCGTGGCTGACCATGTTGGCGACCACGCCGCTCTCGCAGTGGGCCGACTGGCGGTGGGCGAAGTCGGTCATCTAAGCGTCCGGAAGGGTGCGCAGCGTGGCGAGGGGGATGTCCATGACCTCGGCGTAGCGGGCCAGGACCTTGTCCGAGAGGCCGACGAACACCTTCGGCTGGAAGTGGCGATTGACCCGCCAGGCCCACAGGCCCGTCGTGGCGGCCAGCGTCGCCGGCTCCATGCGCCGCTGGTACATCCAGTAGACCAGCGGGCTGACCTTGCCCGCGCGCGCATCGGCCAGGGCCTCGTCGCGCAGACGGTTCAGTTCATCCACCGCCTGGACGGTGGCGAAGGTCTCGGGCTCCCAGCCGGCCGAGTTGACCTCGGTGTACGCGCCGCTGTCATCGACCGCATAGAGCAGCTTCTTCGTCCCGCCATAGGTGCGGGCCGTCTCCTGGGGAACCTCGTCGGTCTTCACGACACCACCGTCAGGTGCATGAAACCGCCCGAAAACCGGCCGCTCTCCGGGATCCAGCACAGCAGCCGGGTGTCACGCGGCAGGAATCCGCTCTGGACCAGCTCATCGATCATGATGAACATCGAGGCCGCGCCCGTATTGCCCCGCGTCGTCAGGTTGCTGAACCAGCGGTGCTGCGGCACGTCGAAGCCCGCCGACTTCATGCCGGCGTAGACCTTGTCGCGGAAGTACTCGCTAGAATAGTGGGGCAGGAACCAGTCGATGTCGTCTGGGCGCAGCCCGTGCTTGCGCACGATGCCGGGCAGGGGTTTTTCGACCGTGTAGTGGATGACGTTCTCGTTCAGCAGGCGCACGTCCTGCTTGATCGCCATCACCGAGTCGGCCTCCCGCTCCCTGGGGC
>JANPKF010000128.1:0-5243 GCA_031425895.1 Caulobacteraceae bacterium
CCGTTTTGCGGGCCGCGTATGTGTCAGCCGGGGGGTGGAGTCAACCGCGCCGCCGTCACAAACGCCCTTTGCCCCGTCAGTGATGGATTTTCGGAACACCGGTGAGTCTGAGGGGTTCTAAACGCTCCCACATTTACCGGAGCGTACCCATGCACAGCACCAACGATCACGCCGTGAAGGTTCTCAACAGCCTCATCGAGACCACCCTCGACAGCGCCAACGGCTACAAGGAAGCGGCCGAGAACGTCGAGAGCAGCGAATACCGCAGCATGTTCTCCGAACGGTCGACCAAGCGCCTGGAACTGTCCCGCCGCCTGCAGGCCGAGGTTCGCACCTTCGGCGGCGAACCCGAGGACGATCAGTCCCTGGCCGGCAAGCTGCATAACAAGTTCGTCGATCTGAAAGCCGCCCTGACCGGCGGTCCGAACGACAAGAGCGTCATCGACGAGGTCGAGCGCGGCGAAGACGTCATCAAGGCCAAGTACGAGGCCGCCACGAAAGATGACGAACTGCCGACCGAACTGCGGACCAAGATCATCGACGCCTACCAGTCGGTGAAGAGCGACCACGACGAGATCAGCCGCATCAAGCATTCGATGCACTAGGGCTTCAGCCTCTCCGGTCCGCCCGGACCGGAGAGGCGCCTTGCGGCGCCCGCCGGGTCATATCCTCGGGTTGTAGTACCCGGTCGTCGAGCAGCCCTTGCGGCCTCCGAACCGGCCGTCTGCCCCGGTACAGAGGCTTTGACCGACGCCGCCCTTGCCGTCGCCGAACCATTCCACCACACCGCCGCGCACGCCCACGAAGACGACCTCGCGCGGCAGGCTGATCCCCTTCCCCGGCGGGCCTCCGAGATCGATACTGACAATGACGTAGTCGCCGCTGCCGGCGTGCAGCCGCACAACCTCGCGGCGCCGGTCGCGGAAGCCCACGGCCCCACCGGCCAAAGGCTGCCCCAGGATCACTTCCGCCAGCGCCAACGGCCCCTGCGCCCTTCCGATCTCGCGGGAGCGGTTCTCGGCCGGCACGCCGAACAGCCAGACCGGCGCAAACCAGACCGCGGTCGCGATTTTCGCGGGCGCCTCCAGAACCGACTGGAGGCCTTCTGACGGTTTCACCGGCGAAGCCACCGGCGGCCCTGCGCTGCACTGAGTCTCCAGCACGGCGTTAGCCGGCAGAGCGAGGGCTTCCAGCCGGCCCGTTGTCGCCGCCAACCCGTCATCCATCGGCAGCGCCCCCGGCGATGCGGCGAGCGGATCGTCCGATGGCGACAGGTGAGGTCGGCGCTTCTGGTTGAAGGCAACACTCGGTCCGGACCGGCGCAGCACAGCCTCGACCCGTCCGTCGCGAGTCAGCAAAGCCAGGGGCAGCGTTTCGCCATGGTGGGTGAACCTGCATTGGCCCGGCGTCGTCAGATAGAGGGCGGTTCCATCGACGCCGGCCCAGGCCACCTGGAGCGCGCCATTGAACTGGCTGTCCGCCGCCTTGAGGGATTTGCCGACGAGGTCACTGACGAGCAGGGGGCGCGGTTGCGCGCTGGCCGGGCCAGCCGCCAGCGCCGCCATCACAGCCAGGCCCGTCATTGCAAGTCGAAGTGTCATCACACCCTCCGCAACCTGCGGAGAGCCTAGACCCCGATCAGGCGCCTTTGAACCCCGTCGCCGCCAGGAAGACTTCCGAGCTATCGGCGCGGCTGGCTTTCGGCTTGATGTGCTGCACCTTCTCGAAGTGCTTTTTCAGCCGGAGGATGACCTCGGCCGTCTCGCCGCCCTGGAAGGCCTTGGCGATGAAGGACCCACCGGGTTTGAGCACCGAAATGGCGAAATCCACGGCCAGTTCGATCAGCCCGACGATGCGGATGTGATCGGTCTCGCGGTGGCCGACGGTGTTGGGCGCCATGTCCGACAGCACGATGTCGGGCTGTCCGCCGAGCAGTTCCATCAGCTTCGGTCCGCACTCCGGATCGGTAAAATCCATCTGGATGATGGTCGCCGGGCTCAAGGGATCGACCTCCAGCAGGTCGACGCCGACCACCGGACCGGCGCCGCGCTCCAGGGCGATCTGGATCCACCCCCCGGGTGCACAGCCCAGGTCGATGATCTTGGTGCCCTTCTTGATCAGCTTCAGCTTGTCGTCGATCTCGCTGAGCTTGAAGGCCGCGCGGCTGCGATAGCCCTTGGCTCTGGCCTCGGCCGAGAAGGGGTCATTGATCTGCCGCTCAAGCCAGGCCTGCTGGCTCGGCGTGCGCCGGTAGGCGGTCTTCAGGCGGGCGGGCTTGTGGCGTCCCGCCTCCAGGCCGCCGGTGGGCGGCTTCACCATGCGGCGGCGCGGGGGTTCTTCGTCGGTCATGCCGCCGCTTCTACAGCGCCACGGCCCCTTCCGCCACGTCGGCGGCGGCGCGGCCGCTGTTCGCTCATCAGGCTCATCAGGATGCCTTCCCTCAGGCCCCGGTCCGCGACCCGCACGCGCGAGCAGGGCCAGAGCTCCTGAACCGCCTGCAGGATGGCGGCGCCGGCCAGCACCAGATCGGCGCGGTCGGGTCCGATACAGGCCTGGGCCGCCCGTTCCGCCGGTGTCCATGCGATCAGCCGGTCCGCCGCTGTTTCGCATTCGGCCCGCGTCATCCACATGCCGTCGACCCGGTTGCGGTCATAGCGCGGCAGGTTGAGGTGCAGCCCCGCCAGGCTCGTGATCGCGCCCGACGTTCCGACCATATGGGCCCGGTCCGCCTGGAACACCTCGCGCAACGGATCGGCGTGCGGGAAGGCGGCGAGGATTTCCTTCACCGCCTCCACCATCGACCGGAACCAGGCCTCGGAGGCTTTCTCCCCCTCCGGGAACCGCTCGGCCAGGGTGACCACGCCGATGGGGATCGACAGCCAGGCCTTGATCGGCAGCTTCCAGGCCGCGAACTCCCGGGGGCGCAGATCCAGTCCCTGTCCCTTGAGATCCACCCACGACAGCTCTGTCGAGCCGCCGCCGACATCGACCACCAGCGCCGCCTCGGCACTGCGGTCCAGCAGATTGACGCAACCGGCGACGGACAGCTGGGCCTCTTCCTTCGGCGGAATGATCTGCAGCTTGAGGCCGGTCTGCTCAGCGACCCGAGCAATGAACTCCGGACCGTTCTCGGCGCCGCGGCAGGCCTGGGTGGCGATGGCGCGGAAGCGCACGCATTTCCGCCGCCGCACCTTCTCGGCGCAGACGGTCAGGGCCGCCATGGCCCGTTCCATGGCCGCTTCGGAAAGACGGTTGGTCTGGGTCAGACCCTCACCCAACCGGACGATTCGGGAATAGGCCTCGACGACCCGGAAGCCGCCGGGCGTCGGCGTCGCCACCAACAGGCGGCAGTTGTTCGTGCCCAGGTCGAGCGCCGCATAGCACGGCGGTCCACCCTGCCCGCGCTGGCTCTGCTGAGCCTGCGGCCGGGCGCTTGGCGCCTCCGACATGGTTGTCACCTGTCTGCGCGGACGGCCGTGGATCGGCGCCCGGTTTCAAGGCGACCCTAGACCAGTTTGTCGGAGAGAAGGAACCCCGCTCTTGCCGACTCCGCCATGATCACTACGTTCAGGATTCAGTCAGGCGGGAGGCGTACACTATGATCGTTATGAACACTCAGCTCGCCAAGTTCGCCATTGGTCAGGTGGTCCGGCATCGGGTCTTCCCGTTCCGCGGGGTGATCTTCGACGTCGACCCGACCTTCGCCAATACCGAGGAATGGTGGAATTCCATTCCCGAAGAGATCCGTCCGCGCAAGGACCAGCCGTTCTACCACCTGTTGGCCGAGAACGATCAGAACACCTACGTGGCCTACGTCTCCGAGCAGAACCTGCTGCCCGACGACACGGGCGAGCCGGTCGGCCACCCGCACACCGCCCTGATCTTCGACGGCTTCGAGGACGGCCACTACAACATGCGGCCCCGGGTGGCGCACTAGCACCGCTTCGTCCTTCGACACGCCTCACGGTGTGAGGCTACTCAGGATGACGACCGATTGTGCAGTCCCCTCTATTCGTCATGCTGAGTAGCGGCCACCGGCCGCGTGTCGAAGCACGCAACATCCTTCTGCCGGATCGGTCAAATCGAGGCAAATCCGGCGGAAATTTCCACACGGCGCAACGTAATCTCGCCCCATGAGCGCCGATGGCTTTTCCGCCGCGCCGCCCCCCGGGGCGCGCGAAGACTGGACGATCGACCAGGGCTGGGTCGACTACACGCCCGAAGAGCACGCCACCTGGGACATCCTGTATGAGCGCCAGGCGGCGCTCCTGCCCGGCTACGCCTGCGACGAGTTCCTGCACGGCCTCGAGGCCCTGAACCTGCACCGCGGCGGCATTCCCGACTTCAACGTCATCAATGTCGAGCTCCAGCGGCTCACCGGCTGGAGCGTCGTGGCCGTGCCGGGCCTGGTGCCGGACGAGGTCTTCTTCGACCACCTCGCCAACCGCCGCTTCCCGGCCGGCCAGTTCATCCGCAAGCCGGACCAGCTCGACTACCTGCAGGAACCGGACATCTTCCACGATGTCTTCGGCCATGTGCCGATGCTGACCGACCCGACCTTCGCCGACTACATGGAGGCCTACGGCAAGGGCGGCCAGCGCGCCGTCGGCCTGGGGCGCCTCCACAACCTCGCCCGCCTCTACTGGTACACCGTCGAGTTCGGTCTGCTGGAGACGCCGAAAGGCCTGCGCATCTACGGGGCCGGCATCGTCTCCTCGCGGACGGAGTCGATCTTCGCCCTCGACGATCCCTCCCGCTACCGGCTGGGCTTCGACCTCACCCGCTCCATGCGCACCCCCTAACGCATCGACGACTTCCAGCAGGTCTACTTCGTCATCCCCGGCCTGCAGGCCCTGCTCGACGCCACCCTGCAGGACTTTGCGCCGATCTACGCCGCGCTGGAAGCGGCGGACGACGTGCCGATCGACGCGGTCCTGCAGACGGACCGCGTCTTCACGACCGGGACCCAGGCCTATGCGGCCAGCGGCGGCCGCCTCGCCACCGCCGGCTGAGGCTTCAGGCCGAACAGCGGCCGCAGGACCGGCGTCCGCCGCGCCACCTCGTTGGTCAGCAGGCAGCCGGCGACGGTGATGGCGATCAGCAGCACGGCCTCCAGCGGCTGCCACAGACCCAGCCTGTGCAGGTGGTGGCCGGCGACGACGATCACCGTCTGGTGGATGATGTAGAAGGGGAAGACCGCCAGGGTCAGCCAGGTCAGCACCGGCCCGCCCTTGGTCAGATGC
>JANPKF010000129.1:0-2344 GCA_031425895.1 Caulobacteraceae bacterium
CTCGCAGATCATGAAGTAGTCCTTGATCACCGTCCGGAAGGGCGACAGCGACAGGACATGGGTCTGGGTATAGCCCGGCCCGGCGATGGCCATGACCAGCCGGTTTTCGACCAGGGCGATCCTTACGTCATAGGGCCCGGCCTCGGCGCCCGCCGGTTCGAAGTAGTTGTCTTCCAGCAGATCGAAGATCGCGACCTGCCGCTCCTGCTCCTGGTCGCGAGAGGCCGCAGACAGCGACTCCTCGTCGAGCTCGATGCTCTGCAGGCGGTGGGCGGCTTTGTCGGTCATGAGGCTGGGCGCAGGATACCCGGCTTCAGCGCTGCGGCAACCGCAAGGCCGCCGAAAGGGCGTGGGCCGGCAAGCCCTCGGCTTCCGCTAGGGCCACGGTGTGGGGCCCCAGGATGGCGAATCCCGCCTTGCCGGCATTGATCACCGAGGTGCGCTTTAGGAAGTCGAACAGCGACAGGCCCGACTGGAACCGCGCCGCCCGGCTGGTCGGCAGCACGTGGTTTGAGCCGGCCACATAGTCACCCAGCGCTTCCGGCGTGTACTTGCCCAGGAAGATGGCCCCGGCGTGCCGCACCTGGTCGGCCAGCGAATCGGGATCGGCGATGCAGAACTCAACGTGCTCGGGCGCAATGGCGTCGACCAGTGCCGGGCTGAAGGCCAGCGGAGCGATGATCACCGCCCCATGGTCTCGCCAGCTGGCGGCGGCGTCCTCGCCGGTGGCCAGGGTCTTCAGGCGTCGCTCGATGGCCGCCTCAACCGCCTCCGCCAGGGCCTCGTCATCAGTGATGAGAATGGACTGCGCCGCCGGGTCGTGTTCGGCCTGGGACAGCAGGTCGCCGGCGATCCATTCGGGATCGTTGTCGGAATCGGCCACCACCACGATCTCGGAGGGGCCGGCCAGGGCGTCGATACCGACCACACCGTACAGCCGTCGCTTGGCCGCCGTCACATAGGCGTTGCCGGGCCCGACGATCTTGTCGACCGGCTGGATAGGTCCTGCCCCGTAGGCCAGCGCCGCAACCGCCTGGGCCCCGCCGATCCGCCAGATCTCGGTCACGCCCGCTTCCGCCGCCGCCGCCAGCACCGCCGGCTCCAGCTTGCCCGGCGGCGTCACCATGGCGATGCGGTCGACACCGGCCACCTGGGCCGGCACACAGTTCATGAGCACGGTCGAGGGATAGGCCGCCCTGCCGCCAGGGACATAGACGCCAACGCTCTCCAGAGCCCCCCAGCGCCATCCCAGCTCGACGCCGGCCTCGTCGGTCCAGCGCTGGTCGGCCGGCCGCTGACGCTCGTGGTAGGCGCGGATGCGCCTGGCGGCAAAGGCGATGGCTTCACGAACCCTGGGATCGCAGGCGGCGACGCCCTCGGCGATTTCCGCCGCCGTCACCCGGATGGTGTCTTCGGTCAGAGTCACCCGATCAAAGCGGGCGGTGTAGTCGAGGACGGCCTCGAGGCCGCGCGCCTTGACGCCTGCGATCACCTCGGCGGCGGCGGCGTCTACGTCGGCCGGCTGACCACGCCTCTCGTCCAGGAAGGCGGCAAAGGCGGTCTTGAAATCGGGATCGGTGAAGCGGAACTGGCGCATGCTGCTCACTTGGCGCCTTTGGCCGTCAGATCAAGCGCAAAAGGCGCTCAATCCTCATGCGACGGCCTTCGCGGCGTCGGCCAGGGCGCCGAGACGTCGGCCAGGGCCGCGTCGATGCACTCGACCTCGACCCGCAACTCGCCGTCGCCCGCGAAGGTCAGCACAAGGGTTCCACCCGGCGCATCGCCGGGCTCGAAGGTCAGACCCAGCAGGGACAGAACCGCCTCGCGGGCGTCGCGCCGCAACCGGCGGCTCTGAACCTGTAACACGCTGCCCAGCTGCAGGCCGGTGCGCACGCGCTCGGCGCTCCTGGCGCCCTGCTTGCCGCCCGCCTCCCAGCGGAAGCGGTTCAACCCGATGGTCAGTCGCCGGGACGCGGCCTCGAACCGAATGTCGCCGATCTTGCCGACGGCGTCCTGCAAGGCCGCCGAGAGGACGGCAAGGTCCTCGGCGTCCTCGGCGATCAGGCGCAACGGGGCTGGCGTGTCGCTCATTCCTCGCCGCCGTCCCCGGGAATGCGCCGGACCTCTGCGCCGCATGCGTTGAGCTTGGCTTCCAGTCGCTCGAAACCCCGGTCCAGGTGATAGACTCGGCTGACCGTCGTCTCGCCCGTGGCCACCAGCCCGGCGATGACCAGGCCGACCGAGGCCCGCAGGTCGGTCGCCATGACCGGCGCGCCTTCCAGATGGTCGACGCCGCGCACCCGCGCCTCACTGCCCGAGACCGTGATGTCGGCCCCAAGCCGGG
>JANPKF010000130.1:0-7432 GCA_031425895.1 Caulobacteraceae bacterium
GCCTTGCCGTGCGCTTCCAGCGTGAAGACGGCAGCGACGGCCTGACCGGCCCGATCAGCCGTTTCGACGACGAGGGCATCACCTTTGTCGCCGGCGCGGGTCTCACCTTCGATGTCCGCGATCTGGTCAGCGGCGCGGCGCGGGGCAACCAGTTCCGCACCGTGACGCTGGGCACCAACCTGGGCGACACCTTCCTGGGCACTGCCGAGGCGGACTACATCAATGCGGGCATGGGTGATGACACCGTCTCCGGCGGTCTCGGCAACGACTTCCTGGTCGGCGGCGCGGGTATCGATACGCTGAACGGCGATGACGGCGACGACAGCTTCATCGGCGGCGGCGGCGGCGACTTCATCTTCGGCGGCGTCGGCAACGACACGGCCAATGGCGGAGACGGCAATGACCGCATCGATGGCGGTATCGGCAACGACAGCCTGCTGGGCGAAGCCGGCGATGACGTCCTCATCGGCGGCCTCGGCAACGACACCCTGAACGGCGGCGACGGCATCGACACAGCCGACTTCTCCGGCGCTGCCGGGGTGGTCAACGTCAACCTGACCTCCACCGGGGCCCAGAACACCGGGTCCGGCTCGGACACCTTGACCAGCATCGAGAACGTCATCGCCGGCGCCGGCAATGACAAGCTGACCGGCAATGCCATGGCCAACGTCCTCGACGGCGGCGCGGGTAACGATGTCATCGCCGGCCAGGCCGGCGCCGACACACTGAAGGGCGGGCTCGGAAATGACAGCCTGTTCGGCGGCGACGGTGACGATTTCCTCATCGGCGGCGAAGGCATGGATGTCATGCAGGGCAACTTCGGTGCGGACACCTTCGTCTTCACCAGCCTGGCCGACAGCGTGGTGGGCAGCAGCCGTGACCTGATCTCCGGCTTCGACCGGGGAACGGAACGAACTGGACCTGACCTGATCGATCTCAGCCTGATCGACGCCATCACCGGCGGCTCGGACGACGCCTTCGCCTTCATCGGTTCTGGCGCCTTCAGCAGTGTGGCCGGCGAACTGCGCTTCTTCGCGCAGAACGCCAACACCATGGTCGTCGAGGGTGACGTCAACGGCGACGGCGTTGCTGACTTCCAGATCGCGGTGAGCACCGGCCTGACCCTGCAGTCGAGCGACTTCCTGCTCTAGTGCGTGACAGTCCCGACATAGTCGGGACCGGGCGCTGAGGCATACTGCCCCGGCGCAGGCGAATCGCCTGGGCCCGCGGAAACCCCGCGGGCCCTTGTGATGTCAGGGGTCTGCGGGCACTGGCGCGGAGGCGGGCCTTGTTCGATCGACCGGATCGCCGTCTCGGCCGTGGACTTTTTCGTCCGCTGGCGTCATAGGACCGCCGCCATGGCCTCCGCCCCCCCCTCCAACAGCCGCAGGGCCGATCTGGACTGGTTGCGCATCGGCGCCCTGGGGCTGCTGATCCTGTATCATGTGGGGCTGGCCTACACGCCGTGGGACTGGCACCTGAACAGCCAGCATCGCTTTGTCTTCATGGAGGAAGTCGTCCTCCTGTCGTCGCCTTGGCGCCTCACCCTTCTGTTCCTGGTTTCCGGCGCGGCGCTGCGGCTGATGAGCCGCAAGTATGATGCTACTTCGGTGCTCAAGCAGCGGTTCGCCCGCCTGGCTCCGCCCCTGCTGTTCGGCGCCCTTTTCCTTGTGCCACCGCAGGGCTGGGCCGAGACGGTGGCCAAGGACGGCTATCGAGGCAGCGTCATCGACTGGTGGATCAACGAGTTCAGCCTCAAGGGCCTGGCCGACGGCATTCCCATCAATCATCTGTGGTTCGTGCTCTACATCGGCGCCTACAGCCTGGTGGCGGTGGCCCTGCTGACCAGACCGACATGGGTCGCCAGGGCGGAGGGCTGGCTGGCGCGGACCTTGACCGGCTGGAAGCTGCTGGTGCTGCCGATCCTCTACCTGGCCATCATCCGGCAGCTGCTCTTCCCCTGGTTCGGCCTGACCAACCAGATCCAGCATGACTGGTACAATCACGCCTCTTCCCTGGGTGTCTTCCTGTTCGGCTTCCTGGTCGTCGGTCAGGACACAATCTGGAAAGATCTGGAGCGGCTGCGCCTCGTCACCCTGCCCATCGCCCTCGTGGCCGTCTGTCTGTTGATGACGGTTCACGCTCTCGGCGGCAACGGCTGGGCGGGCGGCGTGGTCCAGCACAGCCTGTTCGCCATCACCCAGTGGGCCAGCGTCTGCGCCGCACTGGGCTTCGCCAGCCGCCACCTGCGCGGCGCGGACACGGCCCTGAAACGGTATCTCAACGACGCCATCTTCCCGGTCTACATGGCCCACCAGACGATCCTGGTCCTGGCGCTGTTCGTCCTGGTTCCCGTCGGCTTGCCGGCCTGGGCGGAGGTCCCGCTCTTCATCCTCATCACCTTCGGCGGCAGCCTGGTCATCTACGAGATCGTCCGCCGCATTGACCTGATCCGGCCCCTGTGGGGTCTCAAGCCGTTGGGACCCAAGCCGCCGCCTCCGTCAGACCCGCTGGCCGTGCCTGTCCGCAATGACACGCCGCCGACAGACGAGACGCCTGGAGCCAGGGCCTCGTGATCCTCGACGACCTGACCGCCCAGTTCGCGCCCGGCCAGCGGTGGCGACGCCGCCGTATCCTGCTGGCCATCGGCGTCATCGCGCCGATCTTCGCCTACGCTGCCGTCATTCTGGCGGTGCTTGCCTACCCTGGCTACAACAACGCCACCCAGTACCTCAGCGACCTCGGCGGCGCCTCGGCCAGACACCCCTGGCTGTTCAACGGCGGGGTGATGATCAGCGGCGTCGGCGCCGGTCTCGCCGGTGTCGGCTTTGCGCTGGCGGTGGTGGCCCTCGGCGGCTCACGCATCGCCGCCGGTGGGCTGGTCCTCTGCTTCGTGCTGGCCGCCATCGGCATGGTCGCTTCCAGCCTGATCCCGTGGCCCAATCCCTGGCACCTGCTGATCAACCTTGGGCTTGGGATCATCCTGGCCCCGCTGTTCCTGATCTGGGGCCTTTGGCGCATCCCGGATATGGGACGGATGAAGCTGTTCCTGGCCGGTGTCAGCCTGGCAAACCTGCTGATGGCCCTGATCACCAATCACCGCATCTGGTTCGGGTTGGTGAACCCGCAGAATGTCGGCCTGTGGGAGACGGCGTTCGCCATCCTGCTCGTCGGCTGGACGGGAATCGCCGCCTATGGTCTGGAGCGTCGGCTCTACCGCCTGGCGCAATCACAAAGCGTTTCGGCCCCCGTCTGAACACCCCTACGCCGCGATCCGGTCATAGCCGTGCAGAGGCGATGCAATTTTGGGCGCCGATCGCTCCCGAAGCGATTTTCGGTCTTCCATCGCAGCGCAACATAACGTATCCGTGATAATCACGTTACCAGCCTCCGACAGAGTCGGTTGGCGCGCTCTTCGGGGCGGGACGGACACCTTAAGACGGCGGTTCTCCAATGGATGGCACGAGCAATCTGGCCCTGCGCTATGAGCATGACGAACAGCATGCCTATGCGCCGCTGGGCGAGCCCTGGCTCCCCCAGGAATCGCCGATGGACATGCCGCGCCAGTCCTTCGGCGCCGATGCCCCGAAACTTGCCAAGGCCCCTGTCACCTCTCCCGCCAACATCGGGACGCGCCGCTTCATCCTGTTCGCCGCCAGCTGGCTGCTGACCGCCCTGATCGCCGCAACGCCGCTGCAGCTCTACATGCGCGATGGTTTCACGCCGCTCGAGTGGATCGCGCTGGGCCTGTTCGTGACCCTGGTTTCGGCCGTCTCGACCTGGTTCTGCAGCGCCGTCGCCGGCTTCTGGGTGCTCAAGAACCGCCGCGAAGACATCTTCGACTTCCCGGCCATCGTGCCGGCCCCGCGCGTCAAGACGGCGCTGCTGATGCCGCTCTACAACGAAGACCCGGCCGCCACCCTTGCCCGTCTGGCCAGGATCGAACGGTCGCTGAGCATGCTGGGCGTCGCCCACTGGTTCGATCTCTTTGTGCTGAGCGACACCACCAACGAATCCATCGCCGCCCAGGAGCGCGTGCAGTTCTCGGCCCTGCGCGCCCGCAGCCGCTGCGCCACCTACTACCGTCGCCGTCCCAAGAACGTCGAGCGCAAGGCTGGCAACATCAGCGACTGGGTGACCCGCTGGGGCGGCGCTTACGAGCACATGATCATCCTCGACGCCGACAGCGTGATGAGCGGCGAGACCGTCGTGAAGCTGGTCGACGCCATGGAGCGTCATCCGGGCATGGGCCTCTTGCAAACCACCCCGGTGATCATCGGCGCCGAGACCCTCTACGCCCGCGCCCAGCAGTTCAGCGTCCGCATGTTCGGCAAGGTGGCCTCGGCCGGCCTCGCCTGGTGGACCGGCGCCGAGAGCAGCTACTGGGGCCACAACGCCATCGTCCGCATCAAGGCCTTCGCTTCCTGCAGCGGCCTGCCGGTGCTGCCGGGCAAGAAGCCCTTCGGCGGCCACATCCTCAGCCATGACGTGGTCGAGGCGGCCCTGCTGCGTCGCGGCGGCTGGGCGGTGCACGTCACCCCGGTGCTCGACGGTTCGACCGAAGAGACCCCGCCCTCGATGATCGAGTTCATGAAGCGCGACCGCCGCTGGGCGCAGGGCAACCTGCAGCACCTCGGCCTGTTGTTCGCGCCGGGCCTGCACCCGATCAGCCGCCTGCAGCTGTTCTTTGGCATGCTCTGCTACCTGGTCAGCCCGATCTGGCTGCTGAGCCTGATCGTCGGTCTCGGCATCCAGGCGCAGATCACCCTGACCATGCCTGACTACTGGCGCCTTCTGGCTCCTGTGAAGTACGACCCCATCATCTGGGCCTCGCTGCTGACCGTCGTCATGCTGATCGGTCCCAAGATCCTGGGCCTCGCCCTGACCCTGAGCCGGCCTGAAGAGAGCGCCAAGTTCGGGGGCCGTCTGGCCATCCTCAAGAGCGCCGCCTTCGAGACCGCCTACTCGGCCGTCATGGCCCCGGTGATGATGGTCGGCCACAGCCGCATCGTCTTCGAGGTCCTCATGGGCCGCGACGCCGGCTGGTCGACCCAGACCCGCGAAGGCGAGACCCTCAGCTACAAGGACGCCTTCCGCGCCCACCGCTGGGAGATCAACACCGGCCTGCTGTTCGCCAGCATGCTGCTGCTGGCCCCCAACCTGACGATCTGGTTCGCGCCGATCATCCTGCCGCTGATCGCCTCGCCGTTCATCGCCGTCGCCACCAGCCGCAAGGACCTCGGCGCCTGGGCCGGCCGTCTGGGCCTGTTGGTGACGCCTGAGGAAGTGACCGAGCGCAGCGAAGCGCTGGGCGCGCAGATCCATCAGCTGTTCCCGGTGGTCGACGACCGTCACACCACAGTCCAGAACATGGATATGCCGGAAGCCTCGGTCCTCTGGCCGAACCTGATCGCCACCCAACGGCGGGCGATGCCGGCTTCGGCGACGGTGCACTGACAAGCGAAGCGCCCTTCTCCCGCTTGTCGGGAGAAGGGCTCGCTCTGCTCGCTAGGCCGCCTTGGCCAGCTTCTCTTTCTTCTTCTTCGCCTTCTTCTCGGCCTTCTCGGCCTTGGGAAGCTTGACCTTCTTCGCACGCGGCTCGCCGGCCGCGAGGATTTCCAGCGCCTCCAGAAGCGCGTCGCGTTTGCCCTTGGGCAACAGCGCCATCAGCGCCGTGTCGGCTGCGGCGGTCTTCGGCCCGATGCTTTCCAGAGCCTCACGCCCGGCGTCCGTCAGCCGGACCGCATTGGCCCGCGCGTCCAGCGCCGACCGTTCCCGGGCCAGCAGGCCCTTGTCGATCATCCGGGCGACCATGTCGGCCAGGGTCGAGCGGTCGATGCCCGTGGAAGCGACGAGGTCCGCCTGGGCGGCCCCTTCCTTTTCGGCGACAGCGGCGAGTACGGCATGCTGGCGCTGGGTCACCGCCCCGGGGCCGGCCTCTGCCGCATACAGATCGAGGGCGCGCTGGGCGGCCCTGTGCAAAAGGTGGCCTACCGAAGCAGCGCCCCGTTTGCCTGACTTGTCCTTAGCCATCATCCCCTCCGGTTCATTGACCGCCTGCGGAGCTTAATCGGCGTCGGTGTAGATTTGACGACAGATCAATCGAGGGCGGGTCACTCGATGATCGGCGGCGCGTCCCTGGTCGCTTCTGGGTCAGGGGCAGGTCCACCTTCGGCTTCGGCCTCCTTCATGCCCTTCATGATCAGGGGACCCTGGCTTATCGAGAAGACCAGGGTCAGGCCGAGGATGCCGAAGACCTTGAAGTTGACCCACAGGTCTTCCGACTGGGTCCGCCAGATGACCTCGTTGAGGATGGCCATGGCGAAGAAGAACAGACCGTAGCGCAGGGTGAAGGTGCGCCAGACGCTGTCGGTCATGACCAGCTCGCTGCCCATCAACATCTTCAGGAAGTTCTTCTTCGCCATCAGGCCACCGATCAGGATGACGCCGAACAGGGTCATGGTGATGGTCGGTTTCAGCTTGAGGAAGATCGGGTCCTTGAAGAAGACCGTCAGCGTGCCGAACACCAGTGCCAGGACGCCGGAGATCAGCGGCATCGGCGCCAGGCGTTTCTCGAAAACGAAGCCGACCACAAGGGCGATGGCCGAGCCGGCCACCAGCCACCAGGCGGCGGTCACCAGACTGTGGGTGACGATGTATCCGGCAAAGAAAGCCAGCAGGCCGCCGAAATCGACGGCGGTGCGGATCCAGCCGTGGGACTTTTTGGCGGGGGCGGGGGACGGTTCGGTCATGATATTCCTCTAAACGTCCAACCCGACAAGGGACCGGGAAAACGCCCGGGCGTCGAAAGGTTGCAGATCATCGATCCCCTCGCCGACGCCGATCAGCTTGATCGGGCTGTCGGAGGCCTGGGCGACGGGCACCAGCACACCGCCGCGGGCGGTGCCGTCCAGCTTGGTCATGACGATGCCGGAGACGCCGATCTGGTTGCCGAACAGGTTTTCCTGGCTGAGCGCGTTGCGCCCGACCGTGGCGTCGAGGACCAGCAGGGTCTCGTGCGGGGCGTCCGGATCGACCTTCTTCAGGACGCGGATGACCTTGAGGAGCTCGTCCATCAGGCCCTGCTTGTTCTGCAGCCGGCCGGCGGTGTCGATGAGGACCACGTCGTAGCCGTCCGCCCTGGCCTTTTCGACAGCGTCGAAGGCAAGGCCCGCCGCATCGGCGCCGGTCGGGCGGCTCATGAAGTCGGCCCGGGCCCGCGTCGACCAGACCTGCAGTTGCTCGACGGCGGCGGCGCGGAAGGTGTCGCCCGCGACGACCAGAACCTTGGCGCCCTTGGATGTCAGGTCGGCGGCGATCTTGCCGAGTGTGGTGGTCTTGCCCGATCCGTTGACGCCGATGAACAGCACGACATAGGGCTTTGGCCCCGACAGCGGATCGAACACCCCTTCCCGGCTGACCAGTTCCTTGG
>JANPKF010000131.1:0-6634 GCA_031425895.1 Caulobacteraceae bacterium
CAGGTCGGCGGCCAGGGCGTCGTCGATCATGGCCATGATGACGAGGATGGCGTCGGCCCCCAGGGCGCGGCTCTCGGCGACCTGCCAGGGATCGACGAGAAAATCCTTTCGGATGCAGGGCAGGGCGACTTGATCACGAGCGGCGATGAGATAGGCGTCGTCGCCCTGGAAGCTGGGCCCATCGGTCAGAACGGACAGGCAGGCGGCGCCGCCGGCTTCATAAGCCCGGGCGAGGGCCGGCGGGTCGAAGTCGGCCCGGATGAGGCCCTTGGAGGGCGAAGCCTTCTTGATCTCGGCGATGAGGGCGAGGCGGTCGCCAGACTTCGCTTCCAGCGCCTTGCGGAAGCCGCGCGGCGCGGAGGCTCCGCTGACATCGACGGCGGGACGCGCGGCCTTGCGGGCGGCGACGTCGTCGCGCTTGTAGGCAGCGATTTTGGCGAGAATGTCGGTCATCAGCTATGGGTGGCGGCGATAAGGCCGTCCAGCGCCCGTTTGGCGCGGCCGTCGTCGATCACGGCGGCGGCGAGGTCGACCCCGTCGCGCAGGGTCTCGACCTTGTCGCCGATCAGAAAGGCGGCGGCGGCGTTCAGCAGCACCACGTCGCGGTAGGCGCCCTTTTCGCCGTCCAGCAGCCGGGTAAGGGCGGCGGCGTTCACCTCAGGCGTGCCGCCGGTCAGCTCGTCGAGGCTGTGTTTCTGCAGACCGACCGCGTCCGGTGTGATGTTGAAGTTGCGGACCCCGCCGTCACGCCATTCGCAAACCATGGTCGGCCCGGTGACCGTCATCTCGTCCATCCCCGAGCCATGGACGGTCCAGGCGCGCTCCGCGCCAAGCGCGCCGAGAACCCTGGCCAGCGGCTCCAGCAGGCGGGGATCGTAGACGCCCAGCACCTGGCGCTTGGCGCCGGCCGGGTTCGACAGCGGGCCGAGCAGGTTGAAGATGGTGCGGAAGCCGAGTTCGGCCCGGATCGGCAGCACGTGGCGCATGGCCCCGTGGTGGGCCGGGGCGAACAGGAAGCAGATGCCGGCCTCGTCCAGCGCCTTGCGCTGCTGCTCAAGACCAGCGTCGATCTTTACGCCGAGCGCGGCCAGCACGTCCGAGGAGCCGGACTTGGAACTGAGGGCGCGGGTGCCGTGCTTGGCGATCTTCAGGCCTCCACCAGCCGCGACCAAGGCGCTGGCGGTGGAGATGTTGAAGGTGTGCAGGCCGTCGCCGCCGGTGCCGCAGGTATCGACGACGTCATAGGGGTGGTCGAGCGTGACCGCGGCCCGGCGCATGGCGCGGGCGCAGGCGGTCAGTTCGCCGACCGTCTCGCCGCGCAGACGGATGGCGGTGACGGCGGCGGCGATCTGGGCCGGGGTGGGCTCGCCGCGCAGGCAGGCCGCGAAGAACTCCTCGGCGTCGAATTCGGACAGGGTCTGGCCGTCCGCCAGGCGGGCGAGAAGGGGCTTGAAGGCGTCGGACATGTCTAGACCACGGCTGTCCTGGGCACGTTCGCCAGGTCGAGGAAGTTACCCAGCAGCTGGTGACCGCAGGTCGTCAGGATCGATTCGGGATGGAACTGAACGCCGTGAACGGGGCGGGTCTTGTGGGCCAGGCCCATGATCTCGCCGTCATCGGTCCAGGCGGTCACTTCCAGCTCTGCCGGCAGGGTCGCGCGGTCGACGGCCAGGCTGTGGTAGCGGGTGGCGGTGAAGGGGCTGGGCAGACCTTTGAAGACACTCTTGCCCTCATGCAGGATCGGGCTGGTCTTGCCGTGCATGATGGCTTTGGCGCGGATGACGTCGCCGCCGTAGGCTTCGCCCATGGCCTGATGGCCAAGGCAGACGCCGAAGATTGGCATGTCATCGGGGGCGCCGCGCAGCAATGGAAGGCAGATGCCGGCCTGGGCAGGGGCCTTGGGACCGGGCGACAATAGAATGGCGGCCGGCCTGAGGCCGAGGGCCTCCTGCACGGTCAGCGCATCGTTGCGCCGGACAAGCGTCTGGGCCCCCAGCTCGTTCAGGTAATGAACGAGGTTGTAGGTGAAGCTGTCGTAGTTATCGATCACCAGGATCATGGACCCGCTTCTAGCGGGGATGGCCGGGTAGGGGAACCGGGGCAATCGTAGAAGCCTGTGCGGAAAATCTGGAAGGCTGAGCCGGGAAGGCGCTGCTGGAACAGGCCAGCGAGGTCGTGGCCCTGGCGTCACCGCGAGACGAGGTGGGGCTTGCCATGCAGGCGGCGGCGGCGATGATCGCGCCATGCCCGCGACCGATTCCGCCCTTCCTGTCCGCGCCACCGCCATCGAGCCCGAAGCGATCGCTTATGCGCGGGGTCTTCTGAAGATGCCGCTGCCCAAGGATCAGACCTGGGCAGCGATGGGGGCGGGCGTCTTGCTGGCCGTAGCCTCGCTGGCCCTGGCGTTCGCGATGTTGACCGCGCCGGCCCCGGGAAGCCCGGGCCCGACGGCGCGCGCGGAGATCCCCGCCGGCTAGTGAGCCTTTGGCGGGGTCTCCTGCCGATACTTGGCGGCTTCAGCCGGGGTGATGTCCATGAAGCCAGGGACGACCTCGTTGTAGTCGGGCTCGTTGTTGGTGCGGGCGACGACCTCGCGATGGCCCTCCCAGATCATGTGCAGCGAGACGTAGAGCACGATGATCAGACCGACGTAGCCGATCCAGCGGTGCTTGTGCAGCAGCTTGGCGATCCAGGTGGCGGCGATGCCCATCAGGGCGATGCTGAGCAGCAGGCCGAAGACCATGATGCCCGGGTGCTCGCGGGCGGCGCCGGCGACCGCCAGCACATTGTCCAGGCTCATCGAGACGTCGGCGATGAGAATCTGGATGAAGGCGGACTTGAAGGACTTGGCCGGCTTGACCTTGGGCTCGGTCGTCGGGTCGTCGTCGAGCGCGGCTTCCGCCTGGGCCTCGTCATTGGAGGCGACGTCGCGCATCTCGCGCCACATCTTCCAGCAGACCCAGAGCAGCAGCACGCCGCCGGCCAGCAAGAGACCAATAATGGCCAACAGCTGCACAGTGATCAGCGCAAAGCCGATGCGCAGCGCCACAGCGGCGATCAGGCCATAGAGAATGGCCTTCTTGCGTTGTTCCTGCGGCAATCCGCCGGCGGCCAGGCCGACAGCGACGGCGTTATCCCCGGCCAGAACCAGGTCGATCATCAGGACCTGGAGGAGGGCGGCGCCCGCGCTGGCCAGGTCGGGTCCAAGAAGGCTCTCTAACATGGTCCCTCAATGCGTCAGCCGCCGATCCCTTGCAAGGACCGACGGCTGTCGTTTCTTCAACTCGTATGAAATCCGGAGAATGGCAGCCGATCAGGCCGGCTCATGTTCGCGGGACGGCGCCTTGTCGCTCTGGAAGGTCATCGGCGGGTTGCTGAACGCGTTGGTCACCGGATGATGGTCTGGCCCGTGAGCGTGGTCCTCGTGGTGAGCGTCACCGGCATGACCATGGTCGTCGTGCCCGTCATGACCATGGGCTGCATCCGGAGCGACATGGGCGTGATCGTCATGAGCCGTCTCCGCCGGCGCCGGGTGGGCGTCGTGAGGAGCGTCGTGGCCGTGGTCCTGATGGACATGACCGTCCGCGACCGGCGCGGCATGGTGATCGTCCTCAGTTGACGCGGCGAAGGTCATCGCGGCGGCTCCGGCGGCGGCGCCCCCGGCGGCGGCCATCATCGGATTCACCGGGTGGTGGTCCTTCTCCGGCGTGGCTTCCGGTTCGACGCGATCGTAGTCGGTCATGGTGCGGAACTTGCGGCGACGCTCGTCGCGGGCCCGGCGACCCGACCCGGCGCGGGCCATGGCCAGCAGGATCAGGGCGATGACGAAAGCGATGATGCCGGCCGTCGTGGCGCCCGGCGGGATCACCGTCTCGCCGATCTTGATCGGCTTGAGGCCGGGGATGGCCAGCTTGTCGAGGTTGAAGCCCAGCTTCTTGGCCTGGGACCCGGTGGTTTCGACCGCGTTGGCCACCACCTGCTCGAGCGTGGCGATCGAGAAGGTCTTCGGCGCGCCCTTCTGGCCCTTGAGGGCGCCGTCGACCGTGGCCTTGAGCGGGCTCTTCTCGCCTTCGCCCGGCTTGACCTGCCAGTCGAAGGTCGCGGCCTCGCCCTTCTTCAGGGCCTGGGTCTGGGCGGCGTTCGGCGTGATCGTGTATCCGTCGCCGGTCAGGGTGGCGGAGACCTCCGACTTCTTGGCGGCCTTGGTCAGGCCAAGCTTGGCGGCTTCCTTCTGGATCACGTCCAGCAGGTTGACCGGCAGCGAGAGGGTGACCTTCGACTCCTCACCCTTGGCCAGCGTGTCCGGCACGGCCAGGGTGGCGCCCTTGATGGCTTCGGCGCTGACGGCGGTCGACAGGGCGGCCATCTTCGGATCGATGGCCTTGGCGGGCGCGGCGGCCGTGGCCTTGGCCACCGGCGGCAGGACGGCCGGCTTGATGGCGGGGGCCGGAGCGGGCGCGGCCTTGGCGACGACCGGAGGTGCGACCTTGACCGGCGCGGGGGCCGGCTTGACGACAGCCTTGGGCGCGACAGCGACCTTGGGAGCAGGCTTCGGAGCGGCTGCCTTCGGGGCGGGCGCCTTGTAGGCGGGGGCGGCGGCGACGGCCGGAGCCTTGGCCTTGGGCCTGGGCTTCGAGACCGTCCAGTCGCGGCGCGGGCTGGACTGCGGACGCGGGGCGTAGCGCTTGCCGTAGATGCGGCGACGCTCGGCGGCGGTCATGTCTTCCGGGTTGGCGATGGGGTCGTTGTGGACGACCCAGATACCCTGTGCGTTGCGGTAGGAGCGCAGCGCCGTGGTGGGAGCCTTGCTGCCCTTGCCACCCCGGGCGGGCTCGGCCTGGGCGTAGTCGCCCGCCGCGGGCAGGGGCCTGTACTTCAGATGGTCGTACTTGTTGCCATAGACCCTGCGGCGTTCGTCCAGCGGCAGGTTTTCCGGGTTGGGGATGGCCGCCATTCCTCGAACGGCGGGACCGCCGGCCAGACCGTCGGCGGGCGGAGGCGGGGGCGCCCTGCCACCCATGAGCTCGCCTGAGCCCTGGCTCCCTTCATAGGAGGAGGGGGGAGGCCCGCCGTAGCCGTCATCAGGCGCGCTGCCGCCGCAGCCGGTCAGGCCCAGCAACGCCACGCACGACACGGCATAAGCCGCGGAAATCAATAACTTGTTCGCCACCGGAACCCCCGAACCCATCGCGATATACTCCCGACGATAGACGCCTCGCCGGTACAGGAGCCGGGAGGAAATCATGCCTTGGGTCGAAGTCAAAAGGGAAAATTCACTTTTGGGTAACCTCTTCCCCCAAGGCGCGAGCGCGGCTGCACTCGTAGAGAGCGATAGCGGCGGCGTTTGACACATTTATGCTCTCGAACCCCCCGGGCATGGGGATTTTCGCCAGCACGTCACAGTGTTCAGCGACAAGGCGACGCAGTCCTTCGCCCTCCGACCCCATGACGATGACGGTGGGGGAGCCGTCGAGGGCGGATTCCAGGCTCTGGGTGGCCTCTCCTGCCAGGCCGACGATGCGCCAGCCCATCTCCGACAGCGTCTCGAGGGCGCGGGACAGGTTGACCGCCGAGGCGTGGGGAATTTTGTCGATGGCGCCGACCGCGGCCTTGGCCAGGGCGCCGGCCAGGGCCGGGGCATTCCGGTCCTGCAGTATGACGCCCCTGGCCCCGAAGGCGGCGGCTGAGCGAAAAATGGCGCCAACGTTCTGGGGGTCGGTCACCTGGTCCAGCATGACCAGCACGCCGGCGGCCGGATCGCCGATTTCCTCTATAGAGAGGGGGAGAAGCGGATCGGGCTTCATGGCGACGCCGTTGTGCACGGCCCCGGGGGGCAGCGCGCGGTCGATGTCACGCGGCTCGACGATCTCCACGTCCAGCTTGCCGAAACGCGCATTCAGCTGTTTGGCGCGATCGGCCGTGGCGATGATCCGACGTGGCTTGCCGCGCGAGGGATTCGCCAATGCGGCCTCGATCGCATGCACGCCCCACAGCCAATCCTTGCCGTCCGGTCCGCTAGGGCGGCCTGAACCCCTTGTGTGGCTTGGCTTTTCGACCTTTTGCGGGTTTCCGCGAAAGGGTTGTTTCCGGTCGTTGCGTTCCCGAGATGAGGACACTATAAGACGCGCTCCTTTTGGGGCCCTGGTTCTTCCCGTTACGACGGAAGGGGCCGCGCCGCCAAGGAAATGCCTGCATGCGCGCTGGGGGAATGTCCCGAGTGGCAAAGGGGGCGGACTGTAAATCCGCTGCGAAAGCTTCGAAGGTTCGAGTCCTTCTTCCCCCACCACGCGCTGCAGGCATTCCTTCGCGACGAAGCGGTTTCAAATCAGACGACTGGGAGTGTTTCGGCGTCCCTGCCAGAACGCGGGTATAGTACAATGGTAGTACAGCAGCCTTCCAAGCTGAATACCCGGGTTCGATTCCCGGTACCCGCTCCAACTCCCAACCCAATTCAAACCGCCGTCGGCACGAAGGTATAGAGACCATGGCCAAGGAAAAGTTCGAACGTAACAAGCCGCATTGCAACATCGGCACCATCGGTCACGTTGACCATGGCAAGACGACGCTGACGGCCGCGATCACCATGGTGCTGGCCAAGACCAGCGGCGGTGTTGCGAAATCCTACGCCGACATC
>JANPKF010000132.1:0-2904 GCA_031425895.1 Caulobacteraceae bacterium
ATCCTCCCTCCCCTTTATGGGGAGGGACAGCGAGGCGAAGCCTCGCAGGGTGGGGTACTCAGGTTCAAGCTCTGTCGTTGGCAGGCTTTGGGTGAGCGTCATCCGACTTCCCCACCCTGACGGCTTCGCCGTCTGTCCCTCCCCATAAAGGGGAGGGAGAAACTCAAACGTCTTCCTGCAGCAGCTCATCCACGAACGGCGCGATCCACAGGTTGCGGCCCCGCTTCATCCGCTCGGCGTGGTAGATGTGCGCCAGGTCGGAGTAGGCCTTGTCGAAGTCCTCGTTGAGCAGGACGTAGTCGAACGTCTTCCATTGCTCGACCTCGTCCTTCGACCGCGCGATCCGCTGGGCGATCACCGCCTCGCTGTCCTGCGACCGGGCATGCAGCCGCCGGCTCATCTCCGCCAGCGACGGCGGCAGGATGTAGACCAGCACCGAGTCTTCCGGGGCCTGCTCATGGATCGACATGGCGCCCTGGTAGTCGATGTCGAACAGCACGCTCTCGCCGCGGTCCAGCGCCTCCATGATCGGCTTGCGCGGGCTGCCGTAGCGGTTGCCGTAGACCTCGGCCCATTCGAGAAAGGCGTCCTCGCCCACCATGGCGTCGAACTCGGCCCGGTCGACGAAGTGGTAATCGCGGCCCTCGTGCTCGCCGGGGCGCGGATCGCGGGTTGTGGCCGAGATCGACAGCAGGAGGTCGGAGTGGTCGGCCACCAGGCGGCGGGTCAGGCTGGTCTTGCCGACCCCCGATGGCGCGACGACCATCATCAGCAGTCCGCGCGTCCGGTGCGGTTCACTCGACATTCTGCACCTGCTCCCGGAACTGTTCGATGGTGGCTTTCAACTCCAGCCCGGTCGCCGTCAAGGCGGGGGTCGCCGATTTCGAGCAGAGCGTATTGGCCTCGCGCATGAATTCCTGGGTCAGGAAGTCCAGGCGCCGTCCGGCCGGGCCCTCGCCGGTCAACAGCAGGCGCGCCGCCGTCACATGCCCGCCCAACCGGTCCAGCTCTTCCCGCACATCGGCCTTCACGGCCATGGCGGCGGCCTCCTGCAGGATGCGCTCCTCGCTGGCCGCCTCGCCGGCCAGTTCGGTCAGGCGTTTCCGGAAGCGGTCGCGAATCATCGGCGGCTGCTCCCCGGCCAGCGACGCGGCCGCGTCGGTCAGCGCCTCGATGCGATCGACCAGCGCCGACAGCACCGGCAGCAGAGCCGCCCCCTCTTCCAGTCGCGCCTGCTTCAGGCCATCCAGCGCCACGGCCACGGAGGCCGCCATGGCCGCCTCCAGAACGCTCCGGTCCTCCTCGAGGTCATCCCCCTCGGCCGTCTCGAGTACGCCGCGCAGGGCCAGCAGCCCATCGGCGCTGGGCGTCGTCGCCTGTCCGGCCGCCACATAGGGCGCCACGGCCGCCAGATAACGCTCCAGCTGGGCGATATTGACGCTGACCGCCGAGGTCGCGCTTTCCGCCCGCCGGGCCTGCAGGGTCAGCGACACCTGGCCGCGCTGGAACCGCGCCTGCCCCGCCTCGCGGGTCCCGCGTTCCAGCGCATCGAACCCTTGCGGGCCCTTGAAGCGGATCTCCAGGTTACGGCCGTTGACGCTGCGCGCCTCGACCGCCCAGCTCCAGGCCCCCTGCGCGCCCTCGGCCCGCCCGAAGCCTGTCATGCCGGATAGGGCCATCAGTTCCCCTTGCCGGGATTCTGGCCGGCCTTTGCGGCGGCCCTCTGCTGTTCGACGATCCGCCAGCGGGCGACGTTGGCGTTATGCTCCTCCAGCGTCGCGGCGAAGACGTGCCCGCCGGTGCCGTCGGCCACGAAGAAGATCTCGTTGGTTTCCGGCGGATCGAGCACGGCGGCCAGGCTGGCCCGGCCCGGATTGGCGATGGGTCCGGGCGGCAGGCCGTCGATCTGGTAGGTGTTGTAGGGGTTGGGCGCGTCCAGCTCGGAGCGGCGAATGCCCCGGCCCAGCGGCCGGCCCTTGGTCAGGCCATAGATGATGGTCGGATCGCTCTGCAGCCGGATCCCCTGGTTCAGCCGGTTCACGAATACCGCCGCAACGCGCGGGCGCTCCGAGGCGACGCCCGTCTCCTTCTCGACGATGGAGGCCAGGGTGACGGCGTCTTCCGGCGTGCGGATCGGCAGGCCGCTCTTGCGCTTGTCCCACAGGGCCGCCAGCAGACGGTCGTGGTCGTCCATCATCCGCTGCAGCACCGCGGCCCGCTCCTCGCCCCGCTCATAATCATAGGTCTCCGGCAGGATGGTCCCCTCGGCCGGGGTCGCCACGTCGCCGGTCAGGGCGGCTTCCTTCATCAGGGCTTCGACGACCATCTCGCTGGTCCAGCCCTCGGGGATCGTCACCTGATGGCGCACCACCCTGCCCTTGCGGACATAGTCGAGCACCTGGCTCATCGGCGCCTTGTTCGGAAACTCGTATTCCCCCGCCTTCAGCTCACGCGCCGCGCCGGTGATCTGCGCCGCCGCCAGGAAGACCGGCGCGGATCGCACCGCCCCCGCCTTCTCCAGCGAGGCGGCGATTTCGTTCAGACCCGCGCCCCGGCGCAGCATGACGACGTGCACGCCGCCGTCCCTGGTGGCCGGCCCCGGACCCTGATAGGTCCACAGCGCCCAGATGCCGCCCAGCGCCGCAACCAGCGCCAGCGTCAGCAGGCCGCTGATGGCCATGATCATCAATCTACGCAAAGCTGATAGGCCCCCGCCCCGACGCTCCGCCCGGCTCATCTAGATCCGGCGGAAAATGACAGCGGCGTTGGTGCCGCCAAAGCCGAAGCTATTGCTCATCGCGATGTCGATCTTCATCGGCTTCGCCTTGTTGGCGACCAGATCCAGCGCCGTTTCCTGCTCCTGGTTGTCCAGGTTGATGGTCGGCGGGGCGATGTTGTCGCGGA
>JANPKF010000133.1:0-7167 GCA_031425895.1 Caulobacteraceae bacterium
TCGTGCTGACCGATCCGACCACCGGCGGGGTGACCGCCAGCTACGCCATGCTGGGCGACATCCACCTGGCCGAGCCGGGCGCCCTGATCGGCTTCGCCGGCCCGCGCGTCATCGAGCAGACCATCCGCGAGACCCTGCCGCCGGGCTTCCAGCGTTCGGAATACCTGGTCGAGAAGGGCATGGTCGACCGTGTCGTCCCCCGCATCGACCTGCCGGCCATCCTCGGCAGCCTGATGGGCACCCTGATGATGGGTCGCGCCCGCAAGGCGGCCTGATACCACAGCAGGTTGCTCCCCTTCGGGGGACTTGGCGGTCGCGCAGCGACCGACTGAGGGGGTCCGCTCCGACATAAGCCGGCGCACCGTCTCGCAACTGACCGGTCGGTGGGGACTCCCTCCACCACGCTTCGCGCGGTCTTTCGGCGTATACGCCTCGCCGCCCGATGAGCGAGGAACTGGAGCGACTGATGACCGACCACCTGCTCCCCCACGATGCCGCCCTTGAGCGCCTGCGCCTCCTCCATCCCAAGCTGATCGACCTGTCGCTCGGCCGAATGCGGCGCCTTTGCGCGGCCCTGGGCGACCCCCAGCGGCATTTCCCTCCCGTGGTCCATGTGGCCGGCACCAACGGCAAGGGCAGCACCGTCGCCTTCCTGCGGGCCATGGCCGAGGCGGCGGGCCTGCGGGTGCACGTCTTCACCTCGCCGCACCTGGTGCGGTTCGCAGAGCGCATCCGCCTGGCTGGAACCCTGATCACCGACGAGCACCTCGCGGCCGTCCTGGAGAGGGTGGAGGCGGCCAACGCCGGCGAACCGATCACCTTCTTCGAGATCACCACCGCCGCCGCCTTCCAGGCCTTCAGCGAGGTACCCGCCGACCTCATTCTGCTGGAGGTGGGCCTCGGCGGCTCGCTGGACGCCACCAACGTCATCGAGAGCCCGGCGGTCAGTGTCATCTGCCCCGTCGATCACGACCACCGCGAGTTCCTCGGAGACTCCCTCACCGCCATCGCCGGCAAGAAGGCCGGGATCATCAAGCGTGGCCGACCGGTCGTCACAGGCTGGCAGGGTGAGGAGGCCTTTGCGGTGATCGAGGCCCGTGCCCACGCCCTGGGCGCGCCCCTGACCGCCATGGGCCGCGATGTGGACGCCTATGCCACGGCCGGCCGCCTGACCGTCCAGGCGGAGGATCGCCTGCTTGATCTGCCCATGCCCTCGCTGCCGGGGGCTCACCAGATCGCCAACGCCGGCGTTGCCGCCATTGCCGCGCTCGCCCTGCACCTCCCCGAGCAAGCTATCTCAAGAGGCGTCGAGACCGCCCGCTGGCCCGCGCGAATGCAGCGCCTGACAGCTGGCCCCCTGGCCGCCCGCGCCCGCGCCGCCAACACCGACCTCTGGCTCGACGGCGGCCACAACGCCCACGCCGCCCGCGCCCTCGCCGACGCCCTCACCGCCCTGCAGGGCCGTGACGGGCGGGAGGCCGTGCTGATCTGCGGCCTGCTGGCCAACAAGGACGCTGAAGCCTTCTTCGACGCCTTCCGCACCCTGAACCCCCGCATCATCGCCACCGCCTTCAGCGCCGAGGCCGCCAGCCCGCCTGAGCGTCTGGTCTCGGCCGCCATCGCCACCGGTCTGAAGGCCAGCGCGGCGGACACTGTCGAGGCGGCGCTGGAGCAGGCGCTGGCGGTCGAAGGCGCCCCGCCAAGGGTGATGGTCTGCGGCTCGCTGTACCTGGCCGGCGAGGTCCTGGCCCTCAGCCGGGAAACCTGGCCGGATTAGCCGAGCACGAAATCCCCGGCGGCCGGTGGCGGCAGCTTCAAGCCGCCGATCAAGGCCCTTAGCGCCAGGCGGTAGCTGGTAAAGTTCTCGGCGCTGGCTGTCAGGGCGACCCGATCAAAAAGCGCCGAGAGCAGATCCGCCAGCGGGGTGATGGGCAGTTCGGGCACGATGCCGGCGGCCACAATCTGGCGCAGGCCGGCCTCCAGCTTGACCTTCAGGTGCTGCGCGCGAAGGGCGTCGATACGCTCGGCCCCCAGAACGCTGGCCCCCTCGACCAGCAGGATGCGTCGCCTGCCGGGCTCAGCCATGGCCACCACGTAGGCCTCGCCCCCCAGGATCAGCTGCTCGACCGGGTCCGTGTTGGTCAGCGCCGCCTTGGCCATGCGCACGCCGACGTCAGCCAGCTCGGCGGCGACCACGCCGGCGAACACCGCGGCCTTGTCCGGGAAGTGGTGGTACATCGCCCCCCGCGTCACCTTGGCGGCGGAGACGATGGCCGGTGTCGAGGCGGCCGCGTAACCTTTCTCGGCGAACAGCTGCCGGGCAGCCCAGAGGATCTTGCCGCGGGTCTCGCGCGTGCGCTGGGCATTGGGGCGGCGTTCGGACATCTGCAGAAAAATACAGATTGCCTGTTTCTGTGCAAGGGGTGCGGCGGGGACTGGATCGCCGCGCAAAGATAGTGATGGATGACATACAGGCGGTCGCGCGGCGTTCCTGTCCCCGATCTGGCGCGGGAAGCGACGAAGTTCAGGTCTGACGCGAACGACGGCGCCCTGTCGGGGACAGCTACGCCGAGAACGGACGGTGGCGACACCCCAAGTTCGGCGCGGCGGCGAAGCCGTCCCCTGGCGCCTCCCCAAAGAAAAAGGGCGGCTCTTGTGAGCCGCCCTTTCCGTATCTCAGCCTTGGCCGTGGCGCTTACGCGTCGGCGGCGGCTTCCTGCTTGGACGACAGATCTTCGCCGGTTTCCTGGTCGACGATCTTCATCGACAGCTTGGTCTTGCCGCGATCGTCAAAGCCGATGAGCTTCACCTTGACCATCTGGCCTTCGGTCAGCACGTCGGCGGGGCGGGCCACGCGTTCGTTGCTGATCTGGCTGACGTGGACGAGGCCGTCCTTGGCGCCGAAGAAGTTCACGAAGGCGCCGAAGTCGACGACCTTGACGACCTTGCCGTTGTAGATGGCGCCGATTTCCGGCTCCGAGGCGATCGACTTGATCCAGTCGCGGGCGGCGTCGATCTTGGACTGCTCGGAAGCAGCGATCTTGATCGTGCCGTCATCACCGATGTCGACCTTGGCGCCGGTGGTGGCGACGATCTCGCGGATCACCTTGCCACCGGTGCCGATCACTTCACGGATCTTGTCCGCGGCGATCTTCATGGTCTCGATCTTCGGCGCGTACTCACCCAGCTCTTCGCGGGGCGCGTCCATGGCCTTGTTCATCTCGCCGAGGATGTGATCACGGCCTTCCTTCGCCTGGGCGAGGGCCTGCTTCATGATCTCGATGGTGATCCCGGAGATCTTGATGTCCATCTGCAGCGAGGTGATGCCATCGCTGGTGCCGGCCACCTTGAAGTCCATGTCGCCGAGGTGATCTTCATCACCCAGGATGTCGGACAGAACGGCGAAGCCGTCGCTTTCCAGGATCAGGCCCATGGCGATGCCCGAGACCGGACGGATGAGCGGAACGCCCGCATCCATCATGGCCAGCGAGGAGCCGCAGACGGTGGCCATCGAGGACGAGCCGTTCGACTCGGTGATCTCGGAGACCAGGCGGATGGTGTAGGGGAAGTCTTCCTTGGCCGGCAGCATCGGGCGCAGGGCGCGCCAGGCCAGCTTGCCGTGGCCGATTTCGCGGCGGCCGGGGCTGCCCATCCGACCGGTCTCACCGACCGAGTAGGGAGGGAAGTTGTAGTGCAGCAGGAAGGATTCCTTGTAGGTGCCTTCCAGGGCGTCGATGAACTGCTCGTCGTCGCCGGTGCCGAGGGTCGCGACCACCAGGGCCTGCGTCTCGCCGCGGGTGAACAGGGCCGAACCGTGGGTGCGCGGCAGGATGCCGACTTCACCGAGGATCGGGCGCACGGTGCGAACGTCACGGCCGTCGATGCGGATGCCGGTGTCGAGGATGGCGCGACGCACGACGTCGGCTTCCAGTTCCTTGAACACGCCGGCCAGCTTCTGGGCGTCATGGCCGTCCGGATTGGCGTCGCTCTTGGCGAGGGCCGCGATGGCCTTCTTCTTGGCGGCGCCGATCGCTTCGTAGCGGTCCTGCTTCTTCTGGATCTTGTAGCCGGCGATGATGTCGGCGCCGACCAGCGGCTTCATGGCTGCCTTGATGGCGTCGGTGTCTTCCGGTTCGAAGTCGAAGGCGTCCTTGGCCGAATGTTCGGCCAGGTCGATGATGCCCTGGATGACCGGCTGCATGCCGTCATGGGCGAACTGGATGCCGGCCAGAACGGTGGCTTCGTCCAGTTCCTGGATTTCGGACTCGACCATCATCACGGCGTCGGAGGTGCCGGCGACGACCAGGTCCATCTTCGAACCCTTCAGCTCATCGGCCGTCGGATTGAGGATGTATTCGCCTTCGACGAAAGCGACGCGGGCGGCGGCGATCGGGCCCATGAAGGGGGCGCCGGAGATGACCAGGGCGGCGGAGGCCGCGACCATGGCGACGATGTCGGGATCGTTCTCGAGGTCATGCTGCAGCACGGTGCAGACGACCTGGACTTCGTTCTTGAAGCCCTTGACGAACAGCGGGCGGATCGGACGGTCGATCAGGCGGGAGACCAGGGTCTCCTTTTCCGACGGACGGCCTTCGCGCTTGAAGAAGCCGCCGGGGATCTTGCCGGCCGCGAAGGTCTTTTCCTGATAGTTGACGGTCAGGGGGAAGAAGTCCTGGCCGGGCTTTTGCGTCTTGGCGAAGACGGCGGTGGCCAGGACGACGGTTTCGCCCATGGTGGCCAGAACGGCGCCATCAGCCTGACGGGCGATGCGGCCGGTTTCGAGGATAATGGTCTTGCCACCCCACTCGATGGTCTTGCGATGAATCTCAAACATTTTGGGTTTCTTTCTTTTCGGTCCGACGGGCGTATTCCCGGCGGGGCGGACAGGGGCGGTGGCCCAGCGGGCGGTTCCGGAATCCTCTCCAGTGTCAGGTCCGGTGAGGATCGCTGTGACCCTCTGCGGATAGTGTTGGGGTGAAACCCCCGCCGCCGACCCTCAGGACCTGAGGAGGATGGGCGGATATGCGAAGAGGCGGGGCCCCTCTTGTGAAGGACCCCGCCCCTGTAATCGGTACTAGTGCTGACGACGCAGGCCGAGCTTGGCGATGAGGGCTTCGTAGCGATCCTCATTCGACTTCTTCAGGTGACCCAGCAGCGAACGACGCTGCGAAACCATCTGCAGAAGGCCACGACGGCTGTGGTTGTCCTTCTTGTGACCCTTGAAGTGCTCGGTCAGGTTGGCGATCCGTTCGGACAGGATGGCGACCTGGACTTCGGCGCTGCCGGTGTCGCCCGGGGTACGGGCATGTTCGGTGATCAGAGCGGCTTTGCGCTCGGGCGTGATCGACATCGGATTTCTCCAGCTCAGGTGAGTTGAAAAACACGCACCGGATTGAGCGATCCCGCACGCATCTCGGCCAGGGCCACGAGCCTCTCTCCGTCCATTGCGCAAACCGTCCGCGACCCGCCCGAAAGCTGGTCACGCAAGGCTTCCACCTGTCGCGGAAGGAGGACGATGGATCGTCCCTGAGCCAACCGGAATGCGTCTTCGGCGGTAACGGCCAGCGCCGGGATGTCGTCCAGCGCGGTCGAGACCGGAAGGAGAGCCTCCGGAAGCGCGGCCTTATGGCCTAAATTTTCCAACATTTCCAGTGTTATCGCGGTTTCTTCCCCAAACGGGCCGACCCGCGTGCGGCGAAGCTGGCTGACATGGGCGCAGGCCCCCAGCGCGACGGCCAGATCGCGGCCCACGGCGCGCACATAGGTGCCCTTGCCGCAGTCCATTTCCAGCTCGATATGGTCCTCGTCGGGCGCCGAAACGATGCGCAGGTCATGGATGGTGACCGTGCGGCCGGCCAGCTCGAATTCCTCGCCGGCCCGGGCCAGGTCGTAGGCCCGCTCGCCATCGACCTTGATCGCCGAGTAGTTGGGCGGGATCTGGGTGATCTCGCCGATGAACTGGCCCAGCTGCGCCTGTACCTGGTCGCGCGTCGGCCGGACGTCGGACTCGGCCGTCGTTGCGCCCTCGCGGTCGAAGGTGGCGGTGGTGCGGCCCCATTCGAGCGTGAAGCGGTAGGTCTTGTCGGCATCGACGAGGAAGCTGACCGTCTTGGTCGCCTCGCCCAGCGCAATCGGCAGGATGCCGGTGGCCAGCGGGTCCAGCGTGCCGGCGTGGCCCGCCTTCTGGGCGGTGAACAGCCAGCGGACCTTGCCGACCGCCTGGGTGGAGCCGAAGTCATAGGGCTTGTCGAGATTGACCCAGCCGCTGACCGGCAGGCCCTTCTTGCGGCGGGCCACTACTCTTCCTCGTCCTCGCGATGAAGGTCGGCCTGGACGCGTGGGTTGTCGAACAGCCTGTCCATCTGGGCGGCGGAATTGAAGCTGTCGTCGTGGAAGAACTTCAGGTCCGGCGTGAACTTCATGTCGATGGTTTTCGCCAGTCGCCCGCGAATGAACTTGGTGGCGCGGTTCAGGGCGGCGAGGATCTCGCTCGTGCTCTGGCCGGTGACGCCGGCGCCCAGCGGTTCGACGAAGCAGATGGCGTGCTTGAGGTCCGGGCTCATCCGCACTTCCGACACGGTCAGGGAGACGCCGCTGAGGGCGGGCTCGGCGATCGCCTCCTCGCGCAGCACCTCGACCAGGGCGTGACGGATCAGTTCGCCGGCGCGCAGCTGGCGCTGGGTGGGGCCGGTCGGGCGGCCCTTGCTCTTGGTGTCTCGGCTCATCTCATCCATCCTTGCGTCCGGCGAGGGATCGAACCTCGGTTCCGGCGGGGAGGGCGGCTTCTAGTCTTCCGGGTGCGGCATGTCCAGCAAGGGCCGGAGTCAGCTGTCCAGCCTCTGGTGGAAGAACTCGATGGTCCGCGCCTCGGCCGCCGCCGTTGGCCCGCTGTTTGTCAGGTGGACGGTCAGCACCGAGTGGGGCGGCCGACCCGTGCCCTGCTTGCCGTCTTCCGGGGCGATACGGTGCGACTCGAAGCGGTCGCCCAGCTCACGTTCCAGCATGTCCATCCGTTCAGCCGGCACGAAGGGATCGCCGTGGAAGGCGAGGCCGATCATCGACAGGTCCTCCTCCACGAAACGCTTCCTGGCGCAGGCGAACTCGGCGGCCGAACAGTCGATCTGGTCGCGGTTCTTATTGCCGATCGGCATGGAGGGCTGGCTGAGC